>CAZAHL010000043.1:0-31101 GCA_964484845.1 uncultured Chryseolinea sp.
GGTTCAGCAGCTTCCCTACGCGGCGCGGGTGCACGGGTGATCGTAACCGAGATCGATCCGATCTGTGCGCTTCAGGCTGCCATGGATGGATACGCCGTGAAAAAAATGGACGTATAGTGGCGTAGCCGAAATTGGCAAAAAGATCACCATTCTCTAAAAAAAATTGCCGCCTTTCCGGAAATAGTATTTCAAATCGCTCAAGGTTGATTACTTGTCGATCAACATCGACTTGAGAGAAATCAGGATTGATAGTAAGATCTAAATTCAGAGAAGAGGTGACAGCAATCTTAGCATCTACCCCAATCTCTTTTCTAGACATTTTAGAGATGCCATTTTCAAAAACAGACGTGTCGCTCTCAAAATTTTTAGAAGCGCCGAGTAACGCATACGGGATTATTGAAATATTTGAGCCAGCCTGGGGAGGTGGCTGATCCCAAATCAGGCTGCCGGTGTATGCCAAAGATGCCGTGGGAAACTGCCGGGGTATGGGCGTCCAACTTGATTTTTCTGTAGTCCTTAAGTCGAGTCGACTAAAATTTATACCCCACTTGGTAATACCTTTTTTGTAACGAATTGATTTAAACGGAATCGCAGCTTCAAAAACCCATTTTTCCTCATCCTTCTTCACAACGGATGTCCATTTATTATCCCAACTGAGATCCACTTTTCCCCCTTCGTACATCATACCATCCCATTGAGCTCCTGCTGCATTGGAGCCAAAAGAAAAACCGTTGGTCTGGTCATCAAAGGTGTCCATAAACAGCAGAAAATTGTCGTTTTTACCAAAGGCAAAATCTCTGCGCAACGATTCAACAAAGTATCTACCTGTAAGGAGATGAAAACACGTGGCAATGAGATACAAGTTTTGTTCGTCGTAAGTCATTCGAACTTCTGTACGGACTTTTGCCATGCTTGTATCCATAGGTAAGACCATATAAAAGTCCGTTGCAACATCAGACTGGAGCCAAGCATCCTCATCCATAATTCCATCAATTTTCACCTGAGAGGTTGCAGCTTTGATGACAAGTTGAAAAGCGTCGTTCTTTTTCTGCGCTTCGAGCCCGAAGTAAAAACACGTTAAAAAAAAGATCATCAATACAATTCGCATGTTGGCAATTTCAACTTTGAAAGTTAAAGATTCTCAAGCTTTTGGATGAGAGGTTAACTTTCAATGGAGGGAGGCATTATTTTTCGATACTAGCCTGATCATTTTCAACCTCAACTTTATCGCCAACCTGAATGGGTCCGCCTTGAATAACTCGCGCAGTGATTCCCCCGTGCCCTCGCATGGCGCTATATCCTCCAGTCCCCAAACTTTTTTCCATTCGCGAACAAGGGTGACATTCTCCGGAATACTCAAATACGCCTTCCCTATCCTAAACCGTTTTCCTTTTAAAGACAGGAGATTTATCCCGCTAACTTCGATATTTCTTCTTGTCATCTCCAAGCTAATGTTAGCGGAATCTAAAAGCAAAGCCACAACTTTCAAATGCTCTGCTTGTATCAGTGTTACCTGACGATTGCCCCCTGGATTTTGGTAATGGTCACCGCGAAGGCCGATATCTTTTATTGCTTCAATAGTTTCAAGGATAGTAACTGGCTTTAATCGTTCAGACCGGATGCTTATACGCTCAACCTGTCCAGCTTTGTAATATCTATTTTGCAGTTCTCCTAAGGTCATAGTTCAAACAAAGGGATGAATTTTCAAACGGCCAAAAAATTAAGGTCATAGTATGCATGCATAACAAAATTTACTACCTTCGTCCTCCAATGCGAAAGGAAGAGACAGTCGATCACAATATAAAGTCCGCATGGCACGCCATTGCACGCATGTATAATCAACAAGCGGGCAAGTATGAGATAACAACTTCGATCGGCTTTGTTTTGTTGAATATACATTCCGAGGAGGGAACGCCGGCGACGAAAATAGCCCCACTAATGGGACTTGAAGCAAGGAGCCTGACGCGAATGCTTAAAACAATGGAGGAGAAGAAACTTATTTACCGTGTTCCTGATCCTATCGACAAGCGTTCGGTTAGAATTTACCTGACCGATTTAGGAAAAAGAAAAAAAGAACTTTCAAGGGCGTCCGTATTATTATTCAATAACAGGGTAAAAGAAATTGTGCCTGAGAGCAAACTGAAAGTATTTTTTGAAGTAATGAATGAGATCAACCAATTGGCGACCACGGAAAAATTTGACCCGTCTATGTTTAAAAAGTAACGAAAATATACCCGGAGAAAACCTGCTCAACAAGTAATTGTAATATCGTATGAAACGTTCTATTCGAAAAGTTGCTGTTCTCGGTTCTGGGGTGATGGGATCTGCCATCGCCTGTCATTTTGCAAACATCGGTTGTCAGGTGTTGTTGATGGATATCGCCCCAAAAGAAATTACAGAGGAAGAAAAAGCAAAAGGGTTAACCCTTGAAAGTAAAGCAGTAAAAAATAAAATTGTACAAAGTTCTTTTGATAGGTCGATCAAATCCAACCCTGGCCCATTATACAGCAAGAAATCTATTTCCCGAATTTCGTTAGGCAACTTTGCAGATGACATGCCCAGGATCAAAGAGTGCGATTGGACTATTGAAGTAGTCGTGGAGAACCTGGAGATAAAAAAGAAAGTCTATGAAGAAGTTGAGAAGTATCGCAAACCAGGCTCGTTAATAACATCGAACACCTCGGGCATCCCCATTCATCTAATGGCGGCAGGCCGAAGCGACGATTTTAAGAAAAATTTCTGCGGATCCCATTTTTTTAATCCACCTAGATATTTACGGCTGCTAGAAATAATTCCTACGGAGTATACGGATCTGGACACGATCAATTTTTTAATGCACTATGGTGACTTGCATTTAGGTAAAACAACGGTACTCTGTAAAGACACCCCTGCGTTTATCGCAAATCGAATAGGAGTCTATGGCATCATGAAAGTACTTGACTCGATGCAGAAGCTCGGCCTAAATATCGATGAGGTGGACAAGCTGACCGGGCCGGTTATCGGCCGCCCCAAATCGGCAACTTTCAGAACGACCGATTTAGTTGGACTAGACACTATGATCAAAGTGGCAACCAACCTACATCATGCTTTGCCGGAGGATGAAGAACGCGATAAGTTTAAAGTTCCTGATGTAATCCTTAAAATGGAGCAACAAAAATGGTTGGGTGACAAAACAGGACAAGGATTTTATAAAAAGAGCAAAAACGCAAAAGGTGAAACGGAGATACTAACGCTCGATCTTAAAACACTCGACTATGCTCCCAAGGCGAAGGCAAAGTTCGCAACCCTTGAAACAACCAAGTCAATTGATAATTTGAAACAACGTTTCCCTGTGCTGTTAGCCGGTAAAGATCAGGCGGGTGATTTTTATAGAGATTCATTCTATTCTATATTCCGGTATGTGTCCAATAGGATCCCTGAAATCGCCGATGAACTGTACAAAATAGACGATGCCGTGTGTGCCGGTTTTGGTTGGGAGATAGGTCCGTTTGAAACATGGGATGCGGTAGGAATTGAGAAGAGTGTACAATTGATGGAAGCCGGCGGAGCTAAACCAAATCAGTGGGTTTATGATATGTTGGCAGCTGGCAATAAGTCTTTTTATAAAATTGAAAATGGCCAACGGAAGTACTATGACATCCCTTCCAAATCTTATAAAATTATTCCCGGCAAAGAAGCCTTTATCATTCTCGAAAATTTAAGTGATAAAATCATCTGGAAGAATGCGGAGTCCAAAATTACAAATCTCGGCGAGGGCGTTATCAACTTTGCATGGCACAGCAAAAGTTTCACGCTCGGAAGTTCTGTGATTGAAGGATTGAACAAGGCCATTGAAATAGCGGAAAAAGATTATACAGGTCTTGTAATCGGTCATCAAGGCGCAGACTTTTCTCTAGGTGCGAACCTGGGCCTTGTATTTATGCTTGCTATTGAGCAAGAATACGATGACATCGATTTTATGGTTCGTCAATTCCAAAACTCGGTGATGCGCATTCGTTACTCTTCGGTTCCTGTCGTGGTATGCCCGCAAGGCCGTACACTAGGCGGTGGATGTGAAATGACAATGCATGCGGACGTTGCCCAAGCGGCTGCGGAGACGTATGCAGGGCTCGTGGAAGTTGGTGTCGGTCTAATACCGGCCGGCGGTGGAACTAAAGAATTCACAAAACGCGTTAGCGATTTACTTGAAGAAGGCGACGTTGAGCTAAACGCATTACAAAACGCCTTCATGAATATAGCAACAGCGAAGGTCGCATTGTCGGCCGAGGAAGCGCGTGAAATGGGAGTGCTTCGGACTACCGACCGTATCTCCGTTAATAAAGACCGTCAAATTATGGATGCAAAGTCCGCTGTTATAGAATTAGCCGAGGCTGGATACACAATGCCTGTTCAGGCAAAAAACATTAAAGTTCAAGGCCGAACGGGATTGGCCCTGTTCACGGCAGGTGTTTATGGCATGCGTATGGGAAATTATATTTCCGATCACGATCAAAAAATTGCGCTTAAAATAGCAAATGTGATGTGTGGTGGCGACCTATCGTCTCCTCAAGAAGTAAGTGAACAATATTTATTGGATCTTGAACGGGAAGCTTTCGTGTCTCTCACGGGTGAGAAAAAAACGTTAGAACGAATTCAATCAATACTAACAGGAGGAAAACCCCTAAGGAATTAGTTAATAGTTGTCACTTAAAAAATCTTTACCTCAGGACTCAAGACAATAAACTCAAGACCATTATGGATGCTTATATAGTCGCCGCAAAACGGACTGCAAATACACGGGCTAAACGAGGTGGATTTCGATTTACAAGGCCGGATGATTTTGCGACCGAACTCATTAAGGCTTTAGTACAATCCATTCCTGGCTTAGAAAACGGGATGGTGGACGACCTTATTGTGGGTAATGCTGTGCAGGAAGCAGAACAAGGCATGCAAATGGGGAGAATGATTGCGCTCACTGCGCTAGGTATGGACAACGCCGGTATGGTGATCAATCGTTATTGCGGATCGGGTGTTGAAGCCATTCATTTGGCGGCTGTAAAGATTCAAGCAGGAATGGCCGATTGCATCATTGCTGGAGGCACTGAATCCATGTCCCTGGTACCGGTGATGGGTTGGAAGACGGCATTGAATTATAAAATTGCGAAAGAAAACCCAGCTTACTATACAAGCATGGGCCTCACGGCAGAAGAAGTCTCCAAACAATATAAAGTCTCGCGAGAGGACCAGGATAAATTTGCATATGACTCGCATATGAAAGCCATCAAAGCGCAGAAGGAAGGCAAGTTTAAAGAGGAGATTCATCCTATAACCATTCAGGAAATTTTTGTTGACGAAGGTGGTAAGAAAAAATCACGCGAATTCGTGGTGGATACGGATGAAGGTCCACGACCAGACACCACGTTAGAGGCCTTGGCTAAATTAAAACCAGTTTTTGCATTGGGTGGATCCGTGACGGCAGGTAATTCATCTCCGACAACGGATGGTGCCGCTTTCGCAGTCGTCATGTCTGAAAAATTAATGAAGCAACTGAATTTAACACCCATTGCAAGAATGCTTAGCTATGCCGTTGCAGGCGTCGATCCGAAAATTATGGGTATAGGCCCAGTAGCTGCTGTACCCAAAGCCTTGAAACTTGCCGGGTTGAAGATGGTAGATTTAGACAGGATTGAACTTAACGAGGCATTTGCAGCTCAATCTCTTGCTGTTGTTCGCGAACTAGACATCGATCCTGAAAAATTAAACGTCAACGGTGGTGCTATAGCAATGGGCCACCCGTTGGGGAGCTCTGGTGCTCGATTGTCCCTTACTTTGTTTAATGAATTGAGGAGAAGTAAAAAGAAGTATGGAATGGTCACCGCATGTGTCGGGGGCGGACAAGGTGTGGCGGGGATTTATGAATTATTGAACTGAACCATAATCGAAATGCGACAGGTGGTTTGAGAACAAATTCTCCACACCTCAATAACAAAAATTATGAGCAAAACAGAAGAAAGCCAGAAGGCTATTAAAGGCGGAGAATTTCTCATCCGTGAAACACACGCTCACGAAATTTTTATTCCGGAAGAATTTACGGAAGAGCAGAAAATGATCAGACAGCAATGCAGAGACTTTCTTGACAAAGAAGTTTTTAACAGGCTTGCGGAAATTGATTCGATGAAAGATCCCTCCCTCATGCCGTCGCTTCTTGATAAGGCGGGTGAGTTAGGACTGCTTGGGACATCGGTGCCTTCTGAATATGGTGGATTCGGTATGGATTTTAATACGACCATGCTTGTCGCCGAAGTGATTGGTGGTGGCCATTCTATAGCCGTCGCCTTATCGGCCCATACCGGTATCGGCACCTTACCCATCGTATACTATGGAAGTGAGGAACAAAAGCAAAAATACCTTCCAAAACTCGCTACTGGTGAGTGGAAAGCAGCGTACTGCTTGACGGAACCAGACTCTGGATCCGACGCAAACTCCGGAAAGACGAAAGCTGTGGTAACAGCAGATGGTAAGCACTATCTTATAAATGGCCAGAAAATGTGGATCACAAACGGCGGCTTTGCGGATATTTTTATCGTGTTCGCTAAAATAGAAAATGACAAAAACCTCAGCGCCTTTATCGTTGAAAAAAATTTCGGCGGCATTACGATGAACGAAGAGGAGCACAAGATGGGGATCAAGGGCTCGTCAACCCGGCAAATATTTTTTAATGATTGTAAAGTACCGGTTGAAAATCTTTTATCCGATCGTGAAAATGGTTTTAAGATAGCGGTGAATATTTTAAATGTAGGTCGAATTAAACTTGGAGTTGCCGCCATCGGTGGTTGTAAAAAAACCATTTCTCTGGCAACTAACTATGCAAAAGAACGGAAGCAATTTGGAACTTCGATTTCAAACTTCGGAGCGATCAAACATAAGATAGCAGAGATGACCACCAAGGTTTTTGCCTGCGAGTCAGCTTGTTATCGAGCTGGACAAAATATTGATGATGCTTATAATTCATTGGTAAAAACCGGTATCGATCCATCTAAGGCAAAATTGAAATCACTTGAAGATTTTGCGATCGAATGTGCTATCCTCAAGGTACACGGTTCGGAGGTTTTAGATTTCGTTGTGGATGAGGGTGTCCAGATTTACGGTGGCATGGGCTACTCGGCTGATGGACCTATGGATCGGGCTTATCGCGATGCTCGAATTAATCGGATTTTTGAAGGAACCAATGAAATCAACCGCATGCTGACTATCGATATGTTGGTTAAGCGGGCGATGAAAGGAAGTATTGATTTAATGACACCGGCCATGGCGGTTCAAAAAGATCTTATGGCGATTCCTGATTTCAACGCGTCGGATGAGCAAGGGATTTTCTCAAAGGAAAAACTCGCTTTGAGGAACCTGAAAAAAGCTGGATTAATGATCGCCGGTGCGGCGGTTCAAAAGTATATGATGAAGCTCTCTGAGGAGCAGGAGGTCCTGATAAATCTTGCGGATATCTTAATTGAAATTTATGTTGCTGAGTCCACTTTATTACGTGTCGAGAAATTAATCGCGCTTCAAGGTGAACAGGCAGCGTCGATTCAAAAAGAAATGGCTTTGATTTATTTGCATCATGCCGTCGAGAAAGCGTCTTCGGCAGGGAAGCAAGCCATAATGGCTTTTGCGGAAGGAGATGAACTTCGTTTAATGCTTATGGGATTAAAGCGTTTCTCCAAGATTGATCCTTATAATCTAAAGGAAGCCAGAAGGAAAGTGGCGAATTACGTTATAGAAAAAGGGGAATATCCCTTTTAAAAATAGTTTATTAACCTAGACTGAGAAAGGTCGGCCTATTAATCGGGCTGGCCTTTTTTTACGTTACGCTTGTACGTATTTATAAAATAGACTGTTCATTTTTCAACAGGTGGAAAAATAGATATCGCCTTTTTGCTCAATTTTTCAATTATCAGGCAAACTGCATGATTTTTGGTAACTGAATTCAAAAAGTTTATGCAATCCAAAAGTTCAACTTCAACGCTTCTTATTGTTTTGCTTATCATCTTCACCTTTCCCATATGGTTGGGAATTGCGGGTGGGATTTTTGGCTTAGTTATCGGACTTTTTGGGGCCGGATTCGGAATTATCGCCGGACTTTTTGGGGCCATGTTTGGTATTATCGGAGGCCTATTTGGATGGCTCTTTGATTGGCACTGGCCATTTGACGGATTTTTTCATTGGAACATTTTTCCAATCTTTTTCATAATTCTTATCATCGTGCTAATAAGTCGCTCACGAAAAACTTAATTTAAGAGACGGGGTGTTTATTGTATAGATTGTTGTTAAGAAAATATCGCGAGTACATCGGATACTTTTTCACTTCGATAAGCTCTGGTTTGTAATGGTTTTTAAAAACCACTTTGTACTGAAATTCATATCCTTTTTCCACGCGAATATCTTTTCTCACTATATACCATTGTTTGTTCCATGGATTTAAAACTTTCACTTCAAGGTGAAAAAGACCTGGCGTACTTCTTACTCTTAGAAAATTTCCAGGTTGCTTGTTGTACAATTTTCCGTTCACGTAAACGTGCATCGTAGTACCTTTTTCAATTTGAACCGCTATACCGGAATCATACGCCACCAACTGGTAGCTCGCTACCATTAAGAAAAGAAGAGATAACAATTTCATGGGAAGTATTGTTTTGCATGATTAATGCAACCTCCGTGCCATGGTTTTGGCGCCTTTTAGCGAGAAAATATTAATTCATACATGGGAATTTTCCCATATTTTAAACCCATCGCAAGGCGGATATTCTAAAATGGATTTCCCGAACAAGTCGAAGTTCGTTCTGTTTTAATGGCTGGCAAATTGTAGGATGAATTAAATGTATTCGTTGAAAATGAACCCATTATCTGAAATAAAGATTCCAAGATGTGGCATATTTGATCGAAATACCGGAGTGATAAAAAAGTACACTAACTTTCTTATTCGAAAGTTAGCGCATGAATTTTAGAGATTCTCACAGTAAAGATTAGGTGTTTTTCCATTTTATAGTACATCCAATGGCTTTGGTATTCGGAGTAACCACCGTTTGACCTGTTAGGACTGCATCAATCGCTTCCTCAACATATTTTTTGGTGACAGCAGAAGGATTTTTACTGTTGTTATCAATGGTCCCTTTATAAGCAACCTTGAAGCTATTTCCTGTTTGTTGAAGCACAAATACATGGGGAGTATTAGTTGCGCCAAATGCTTTTGCAACTTGCTGAGTTTCATCCATCAGATAAGGAAACTCGTAGCTTTTTTTCTTAGCGATTGCTACCATTTCCGCGAAGGAATCTCCGCGAGATTGATGCGGATCATTTGCGTTTATTGCAATCACAGGAAATCCCACGGAAGAATATTTTTTATTGAGGGCAATGATCCTTTGATTATAGGCTTTAGAATAGGGGCAAGTATTGCAGTCAAAAATAATAACAGCGCCTTTACCTGATTGGTAGTCAGAAAGACCAACCATTTTGCCATCTACATTCTTCAATTTGAAATCTTCAACGGTGTCGCCGATTTCATATCTTAAAGGTTTTCCCGACGCCAATGTCAGCACCAATACGATTAGTCCTAAAATCTTGGTCTTTTCCATAATGATTTTTTAAAAATTATTAGTGATGGAAATATTTATCTTAGATCTGCTAATACCGTTTCAAGCTCGCCCTCCTTTAACTGTTTCTCCAAAAATTTCCTTTGCTTTGTTTTTGGATTAAATACCAATGTCGCCGGTATAGCTCCACTCCACTGCTTATCCACTTTATCGATCCACGAATTGTAATCTATTTCATCAAGTAACAACACTTCTGATTGAATGTTCTTTCGTTTAATAAAGCTATTGACGTTGCCGATTTTTTCTGAGAAGTCAAGACTGATAAGTGTAATTTTAACATTTAGATTGTCCTGTGAGTTTAATTTTTCCAGAAGCGGAAGCTCCTTTACACAGGGAGCACACCACGTGGCCCAGAAATTAATAACCTGCATTTGATCAGACTCAGTGTCTAATATTTTTTGGAGCGCATCAAATTTTATGATGGTTGCCTGTTGTGCGATAGCAGGACTGAGAAAAAGGGTAAAAGCAATGACGGCTTGGCTCCTTAAAAAGTGAAACAGATAATTCATAAACTTTGATCAACTAACACAAACGTCCCGTTAACAAATTATATAAAAACCATTAGGATTCAGATACTTAGGGCGAAAGAAGTTGTACAAAAAGAATTCCACAAAATTTAGCACTTATCCACAACGTCTTTTAGGTGCAACGTAAAACTTTGATTTACAATCATTTACAGTGAACTTTTTCAATAGATTCTTGTGGACAACTTTCTTATCAAGAAAATCGTGAATTTTGCAACCCTCCTTTTATTGAATTAAGCATTTTTTTTTGTACTAATAATCTTCTTTATACGCAGCCACCATGAAATCTTATACCAATAGAGTCGCAAAGCTTTTAAATATAACAATCCCCATTGTTCAAGCAGGCATGGTATGGTGCAGCGGTTGGAAACTCGCGTCGGCGGTTAGCCGATCCGGTGGTTTAGGATTGATTGGAGCCGGATCCATGTATCCTGAAACGTTGAGAGTGCATATTAAAAAATGCAAGGCTTCTACAGATAGGCCATTTGGAGTTAATGTTCCATTGCTTTATCCAGAAATCCACAAGGCGATGGATGTCCTTGCTGAGGAAGGGGTTAAAATAGTTTTTACTTCTGCAGGTAGTCCTTCGAAATGGACAGCGTTCTTAAAAGAACGAGATATCACAGTTGTTCATGTCGTATCAAGCGTCAAGTTTGCAAGGAAGGCGGAAGAGGCCGGTGCCGATGCTATAGTCGCAGAAGGTTTTGAGGCGGGAGGACACAATGGCCGGGAGGAAACTACAACCTTCGTCCTGTTACCTTTAGTAAAAGACGCTGTTTCCATTCCAATAATAGCCGCAGGCGGAATAGCGAGCGGTCGAGCAATGCTTGCTGCCGAAATTTTAGGAGCAGAAGCAGTTCAGGTCGGAACTCGTTTTGCGGCAAGCAAAGAATCCTCGGCTCATCAAAATTTTAAGGAAAAGATTCTAACACTTCAAGAAGGGGATACGCAGCTAACCTTAAAACGGTTAACTCCAGTAAGAATGGTTAAAAATAAATTTTTTCATCAAATACAAGAAGCAGAGGAACGAGGAGCAACAAATGAAGAGCTTCATCACTTGCTAGATAAGCGCAGGGCAAAGTTGGGCATTTTTGAAGGCGATTTAGAAGAAGGTGAATTGGAGATAGGTCAGGTTTCCTCTCGTATAATAACAATTCAACCAGCTTCCGAAATTTTAAATGAAATGTGGGACGAGTATAACGCAGCGAAAAAATTGATATGCATATGAATTTCATAAAGATCAAAGAAACGTGTCTGTATGTCCAAGACCTGGAGAAAACTAAAAAATTTTATCATGAGATATTGCAGTTGCCAATTATAAACTATGAACCAGGCAAGCATATCTTTTTTCGATTGGGAAGCTCCGTACTCTTGTTTTTCAATCCGGAAGACTCCAGGACCAAAATAACACCTCCTTCTCATTTTGGTGGCGGGAAACAGCATATAGCCTTTGAAGTTAAAACATCAGAATACTTGGCAGCGAAGAACGAAATCCAGGCGCGTGGAATAACGCTTATAGATGAAGTCGTATGGAAGAGCGGCCAAGAATCTTTTTACTTTGAAGATCCTGAAGGAAATATTTTAGAGATACTTCCAGATAAAGGAATTTGGGATTAAACCTGAAAACTTTCCTGAACCTCGGCAATAGGTTCCGAGACATTGGATCCTTTTTTACGTTCCTTTAAAGAAAGGAATGCAGTGTCATACCATTCCTCATAATCTTTATATTGGATGCACTGCGACATCAGTTTTCCGTCTATTAAAATTTTGATGAAAAGGTCGGGGTCAACGGATTGCAATAGGTTTTGCTTCTGCTCATTGGGTAATGAATAGATCTCCACAAACTCAATACCTTTGTAAATTGTCGATTTAACTTTCATAAGCGTGTTAAACTAATATTACTCTTAAACAGATTTGGCATGAAGAGGTTTAACTCGCTTGCGAAGTTAATACAGAAATATTCCAAGTGTTTGATAACAGTAATTAAATTTTAACTTTCTTTTTTACGAAGGGCTCTCCATGGCTGGATTCTTTACTACATCGATTGAATTTTTAAAGGGTGTTGGACCTCAGCGAGCCGCTTTACTTAATAAAGAGCTAAACATTTTCACATTTGGCGATCTGATTCAGCACTACCCCTTTCGCTACGAAGATCGTACTCAATTCTACACCATTCGAGAGATTCACGACGAAATGCAATATGTCCAGATAAAAGGGTCAATTAAAAAAAAAGAACTTATAGGCACCGGTTTTAAAAAACGGCTTGTTGCACAGATGGTTGATTCAACGGGTGAAATAGAACTAGTTTGGTTTCAGGGAATTAATTGGATTAATGATAAGGTAAAAACAGGCACCGAATATACCGTATTTGGTAAACCAAGCCGTTATGGGAATAAGTTTAATATTGCTCATCCCGAACTCGATGTTGCAACGGAAAAAAATGGAAAGGATAAGTTTCTTCAACCTGTATATTCGGTTACTGAAAAATTGAGAAGCCGGCATTTGGATAGTAAAGCGCTAGCAAAATTTATTCAAGAGCTGCTTGTTCAATGTTCTGATAAGATTCGGGAAACGTTGCCCGAGGACATGGTGAGGAGCGAAAAATTACTTTCAAAGAAAGATTCAATTTTCAACATACACGACCCCCGCAGTCATGAACTTCTTGCAGGGGCTCAGCATCGTTTAAAGTTTGAAGAACTGTTTTACATTCAGCTTCGTCTGTTAAAGATGAAATTAATAAGGCAGTCAAAATTTAAGGGTCAAATTTTTAGAGACACATCCCTGTTAACAAAATTTTACAAAGAACATCTTCCCTTCTCCCTGACAGAAGCCCAAAAGAAAGTAGTCAAAGAAATTTATTCTGACCTAAAATCGGGGAGACAAATGAACCGCCTGCTCCAAGGAGATGTGGGAAGTGGAAAAACGATTGTCAGTTTCATTTGTATGTTAGTGGCGTTGGGCTCGAAGGCTCAATGTGCCTTGATGGCACCTACTGAAATATTAGCACAGCAACACTACAACAATCTAAAGAAGTACTCTGATTTTATGGAAATCCCAATCGCCCTTCTCACGGGATCAACAAAAAAGTCGCAGCGCAATTTAATACACGAAGAATTGCGAAATGGGGATCTCAAGATTCTCATTGGAACGCATGCATTGCTGGAAGAAGAAGTTCAATTTCAAAATCTGGGACTTTCAATCATAGATGAACAGCACCGTTTTGGTGTGGCACAGCGCTCCAAACTTTGGCAGAAAAACAAAGAAGTTTATCCACATATTTTAGTAATGACAGCCACACCGATTCCAAGAACGCTAGCCATGACGTTATATGGGGATTTGGAAATTTCTGTAATCGATGAGCTTCCGTTTGGACGGAAACCCATAAAAACCATTCATAGATTTGATTCGCATCGCTTACAAGTGAACCAGTTCTTGAAGAACCAAATAGAACTAGGACGGCAGGTGTATTGCGTTTATCCTTTGATTGAAGAATCAGAAAAACTTGACCTTAAACATTTAATGGATGGATATGAAAGCATAGCTCGCGCTTTCCCGGATATTCCAATAAGTATTGTACATGGCAGGATGAAGGCCGATGTAAAAAATTATGAAATGAAACGGTTTGCCCTCGGCGAAACAAAGATCATGGTCGCCACTACAGTCATTGAAGTAGGCGTAGATATTCCAAATGCGTCTGTTATGGTAATTGAAAATGCAGAACGGTTTGGCTTATCACAACTACATCAGTTGCGTGGCCGTGTTGGACGAGGTGCAGAGCAATCTTATTGCATCCTGATGACAAGCTATAAATTGGGAACGGATTCAAAAGTGAGGATCGATACCATGGTGAAAACCAATAACGGATTTGAAATTGCTGAAACAGATCTAAAGCTTAGAGGGCCGGGTGACTTATTAGGCACGCAGCAGAGCGGAATTTTAGATTTACTTATTGCAGACCTCAGTAAAGACGGCGACCTTCTTCAACGGGCGCGCGAAAAAGCAATCCAGCGATTACAAAATGATCCTGACCTGGAGAAGGCTGAAAACAAGGCCATCCGCATTCAAATTGAATCCATGACAAAAACCGCTGCGAATTGGAGTCGAATAAGTTAATATGTGAATTAGGTTTCACTTATTTGATTTTTTAAATTTGAATGGGGCAACGCTGATGCGGCTTATTTTTTTAACTTTTCTCCTGCTCGGTTTTTTTAATCTTTTTGGCCAAACCGGCAATTATTTTCTTTCCCACTTTTCACCAACTGAAAAGCGATTCGACAATGCTTGCTTTGACATTGTGCAAAATAACCAAGGACTCCTCTTCTTTGCTATGAGAAAAGGAGTTCTTCAATACGATGGTAAGAACTGGGACCTCATCCCAGGCGAAGGTGCCATTTATTCTCTGCTGATAAGCCGCCAAGGTACGATTTTTTGGTCCGGCGCCAGTGGTTATGGAGTTGTGGGTAAAGACGAACACGGGTTTGCAAAATTGAAAATTATGTCAAGCCCTAGCGTGAGGGAAGTATTTCAAACCCTCGAAGCAGGGGAACGCATCTATTTCTTAAATGAGGAAAGCCTTTTTGCCATTACAGAGAAGTCAGACACTATCACCATCAGATCCTCTAGCCCAACGGGTCTATTTATTGGTATGACGGAAATATTTGGAAAAATTTATTTGAGTACCGAGGAGGGAATTTTTAAGGTTGATGGCAACAAGCTTGTTCCTTCTTTATTGGGATTTTCTGCGCAGGATGAAATCCTTTTTGCAACAACCTATCAAAACATTGCACTTATCGGGTTGGCTAATGGAAAGATTTTTATTTGCCGGGAAAATCTGACTCCCCAGGAAGTTCATCTTGAGGACCAATCTTATGCAGATGCAAGTGTCGTTGTGAGTGGCTCTTGGGTAAATCGCGAGCTCTGTGTTCTTGGAACCTTACGGGGAGGAATGATATTTGTCAATGCGGCAACAGGAAAAACCCAGCAAATAATCAACTATGCAACCGGGTTGCCGGACAATGAAGTGTATGCGATGATGAGTGACAATAGTCAAAGTATCTGGTCGGCACATGAGTATGGGTTTACCAGGGTGTCACCCTATTTGCCTTTCCGGTCCTTCAGCCACTATTCCGGACTGCAAGGAAATTTGCTATGCGCAATTTCATTCAACAAAAATGTATATGTCGGAACATCGTTAGGACTATTTAAGCTTGAAAAGGAGGAAGTCTACGATATTATAACATATTATAAAGACACTGAGAAAGAAAAAAATTCAGAACCCAGCAAAAAAGCCATCACCACCGGAAATGAAACAAAAACTCCGCCACAGGAAGTTGAGTCAAAAAAGAAAGGTTTCCTCGGTTTTCTTAAAAGGAATCGCAATAAAACCAAGAACGCTCAATCTGAATCAACAACGGTGAGGCCAGACACAGAGACGAAACGTTTTGAATCTTCTTCGCCAGAAAAGATAACAGAAAGAATTTTACGAAAATCACATTATGTTTATAAAAGAGTAAAGGGCATCGACGCGAAAATCACACAACTGATTAACGTACAAGGTCATCTTTTGGCGGCAGGATTAAGCGGGGTATTTGAAGTCAAGAACCTTTTAACAACACCTTTATTGGATGAACCCGTTAGAGCCGTATTTGCCCCCTCTAATCATGAAATGGTCTTTATTTCAACATATAAGAATGAAATGAGGACGCTTGCTATGAAGCAAAAATCCTGGCAACTCATTTCGGTTCTCGATAAAGTCGATGATCACATTACTTCTATGTTCGAAGGTGCTGAAAATGACTTTTGGCTATGTGCCATCGACAAGGTATACCGCTTCCAAATTTCAGGAGAGAAAATTTCTACGATACAGAACATCGCATTTGAAAATCCGGATTTTGACAACATTGAAGGAATGAGGTTGGGAAGTAAGATTATTTTGGTGACTTCCCGTGGATTCTTTGAGTATGATAAGAGCCGCGAGCTTTTTAATCACATCGATTCATTAGGCAGCCCCCTGCAATATTTTTCAGGAGAAAAAGCCACATGGTTTCGCGACGTGCATACTTGGCGTTTGATCGGAGAAAACCCTGGGCAAAGCAACCTTCATTTATTAAATCTCTATAGAGATCTACGATTCATCACGTCTGATGAAAATCCTGAAAACCTATGGATTATTACAGGGAACAATGAACTCTACAAATTCTTTGGAGAAAAATTTACACCGTATGAGGTGGGGTATCCAGTGCTTTTAAAATCGCTTCACAAAAATGATCAGCGAATTTCAACTCAGGGAAAGTTATCAATTGACGAAAATAACGCAACTACTTTTCAAGTCGTAAAGCCTGATTATTTTGCGCCACAATCCATTGAATACCGGTATCAGTTAGAAGGTCTTGACCAGGAGTGGTCAGAATGGTCGGGAGCGTTTAACATTATTAATTTTCCTTATTTGCCTGCGGGCGATTATGCTCTCCACATCGAGGCAAAGGACATTTTTGGAAAAGTAAGTGAGCTCCACGATGTATCGTTTGAAGTGCTACCCCCATATTGGAAACGACCCTGGTTTTACGCGTTGGAATTTCTAATTTTTGCTTCCCTGGTTATTTTATCTTTCCGGTTAAGTGCGCGTTTTCGCTTAATTAGTCGCGTGCTTTCACTTCTCACCATCATTCTTTTAATTCAATTTATACAAACGATAATTGGTGAAACGTTCGAAAAACGTGAAAGTCCCGTAATCGACTTCTTTATGCAAGTACTGATCGCTTTTCTCATCCTTCCAGTTGAAGGATACTTAAGAAACTTAATGCTCAAATCGCTCGATCAAAACAGCAAGTTGTATAAATTAATTACCCTTAAGACGAATGGCAAGCCTCATAAGCATGAGCAAAAGTTATAATTTTTGTTAATTTCACTCCTAAACTCGGTAAGCCATGAATTTTAAAATTGCGCTGGTATTGGTGGTGGTTTTTTCATTGACGCTTTATTCGTGTAATCTGAAGCCATCGTCAAATGCCTTTAAAAATCCGGCAGCCGAAGGTTTTAATTTGGCTAATTCCGATCCCGCTGCTGTTGAGCTCGCAGACAGTATTATGGAAGCCATGGGTGGATGGGAAAACTGGAATAGTATTCGGTATATATCGTGGAATTTTTTCGGCCGGAGAGATCTAATATGGGATAAGAAACAAGACCGTGTGCGAATTGAGTCTGCCGATGATTCAATTACATACCTTGTGAATCTTAATACAGTAACGGGCAAAGTTTGGGTGAAAGGTCAACTGTTGCCTTCAGGGGATTCATTAAATAACATGCTAAAACGAGCCAAAAGCATGTGGATCAACGACTCCTATTGGTTAGTCATGCCGTTTAAATTAAAAGATTCCGGGGTCACGTTGAAATATTTAGGGGAAGACTCATTGATGACCGGCCCTCCTTGTAATGTTCTTCAGCTGACTTTTAATAATGTCGGGGACACTCCCCAAAACAAGTATCAGGTATATGTTGATTTGACGGATAACCTTGTAAAACAATGGGCTTATTATAGTGATGCAAATCAGGATTCGGCCAACTTCGTGAGGCCTTGGGACAATTATAAAAAGTATGGAAACATTTTACTTTCCGCAGATCGGTCTGACGGAGGAGGTCCTAAAGATGTAAAGGTCGACAGTACTATCGATGAAAAAGTTTTTGCGGAGTTGGAATGAGGTCTCGTAGGGATAACCTTGATCGCGTTTAAAGAAGTATTTTCAATTTTTATAAAAAAAGATAATCCGACTACAAAAGCGATAAAAAATATCATTTAATTAAGAAAATACCAGAAATAATGACAAGACCAGACCTTCAAACTGTACCATCTTTTCATCAACGTTATGTCGAACTAGTAAAGGACTATGACGTACTGGAAGCACTTGAAATTTCCGGAAGACAAACTACAGAATTGGTGAGAACCATCAAGGAAGAAAAAGGCGAACATCGATATGGTCCGGGAAAATGGTCCATAAAAGAATTGCTTTGTCATATGCTGGACACGGAACGCATATTGTCATATCGCGCGTTGCGTTTTGCCCGGAACGACAAAACACAACTTCATGGATTTGAAGAAAATGATTATGCTCCAGAGGCGAATGCTCATGGCCGTACGATTAGTAGAATTGCGGATGAAATGCAAAGGCTTAGACTTACCTCGATAGATCTGTTTTCAAGTTTTACTACAACGATGCTAGACCGTAAAGGAATGGCAAATAACAATGAGCTTTCCGTACTCAATTTAGGATATATCATTGCAGGTCATGAATCTCATCATCGAAAGATTTTAGTGGAGCGCTACCTTTCTCTACTATGAGAAGCACTTGTATAATTTTACTTTTTACGTGCTTTTTTTATTCTTGCGCTCCCGTCTCCAAAAAATCAATTTATAAATCGCTTAAATTAACCGATGAAAGATTTAAAGATCATACGGGATTTGTCTTGTATGATCTGGATAACGACAAAACGTTGTTTGAATATCAGGCAACAAATTATTTTACCCCTGCATCCAATACTAAAATATTTACTCTTTTTTCCTGTCTGACAATTCTTGGTGATTCTATTCCTGCCCTTAAATATGTTGAACGCGGCGATTCATTAATTTTTTGGGGAACAGGCGATCCAACATTTCTTTATAATGAGGTATATAACAATAATCGTGTCTATTCTTTTTTAAGATCAACCACGCTTCCTCTTTATTTTGCTGATGCTAATTTTAAAACTACACATTTTGGTCCAGGCTGGGCATGGGATGATTATAATGATTATTATTCTGCCGAACGATCGCCTTTTCCGATTTACGGCAATATGATTACATTACAATCATCCGGCAATAAGGTAGAGGTTCATCCATCCTATTTCAAGAATTACGTTCAACGAGATATCGATCCAAAGAAATCAAAAGTTATCAGGAGGCTGGAGAATAATGAATTTAAATTTTTTTCCAGCGAAGACGGAAAGGAGTTTACAGCAAATGTTCCTTTCAAAACGAATTCGGAGTTAATGACTCACTTACTTTCCGATACGTTGAAGAAAATGGTTCGATATATTGAACAACCTCTACTTAAACCTGCTAAAACTCTGTATGGCCTTCCGGCTGATAGTCTCTATAAATTAATGATGCAGGAAAGCGATAATTTTATTGCTGAACAGCTGTTGCTTGTATGTAGTCAGGCTGTTAGCGACACCCTTCAGCCTGATATTGCAATCCGTTATGTGAAAAAGAATTTTCTTCATGATCTTGTGGACGAACCGCTATGGGTAGATGGTTCCGGTTTATCCCGCTATAACCTTTTCACACCGCAAACAATCGTAGCAATGTGGAAGAAAATCTATGAACGCCTTCCCAGAGAGCGGCTTTTTGCAATTTTGGCGACAGGAGGTAGATCAGGCACGATTAAAAATTGGTATAAAGGTGACAGGCCGTATATCTTTGGAAAGACCGGTTCGTTAAGCAATAATCATTGCCTCAGTGGATTTCTGGTTGCTAAAAGTGGAAGAACATTTATTTTTTCATTTATGAATGGCAACTTCTCATCCCCTGTAAATGAAATAAAAATTAACATGGAGAAAATTTTAAAATCGATCTATGAAAATTATTAAATACAATCTGGCTGTAATCACTCTTTTCATTGCTTCAACTTTTGGACAAGCTCAAGACAGTCTGGATATCAAAATAGGGCAAATGATTTTAATCGGATTTCCAGGTACGGCTGTTGATCCTGAAGTTTTGGAAGAGATACGGCTCGGTAAAGTAGGCTCAATTATAATTTTTGAAAAAAATATTCCTCCTGCAAATTCGTTCGTTGCCTTAAAGAAAATAATCTGGAGTTATCAACAGGCGGCCCGTATTCCTCTCTTTATAACAATTGACCAAGAAGGCGGAAAAGTAAACCGGCTGAAGGATAAATATGGTTTTCCAAAATCCATAACGGCAGCGGCAATGGGTAAATCACCTTCCCTGGATTCTGTTCGGTTTTACAGTGAGGCTACGGCCACTACGTTAGCAGGTTTAGGAATAAATATGAATTTTGGACCAGTTGTAGACCTCGCGTCAAACCCCAACAATCCAATCATTGCCAGACACGGCCGAGCCTTCTCCGCCAACGAAGATTCTGTCACTGTTTTTGCGAAAGAATTCATTAAACAACACAGGAAATACGGCGTGCTCACCTCGTTAAAACATTTTCCGGGTCATGGAAGCTCAAAGGATGATACACATTTAGGCATTGCTGATGTCACCAACACATGGGAAGAGCGTGAGTTGAAGCCTTATCAAAGTTTAATTGACTCCGGTTATGTCGATGCCGTGATGACTTCTCATATCGTTAACAGAAAGCTCGATAAGCAAGGAAACCCAGGTACGCTTTCAGCTGACATTCTAGATGGCATTCTTCGAAAAAAACTAAAATTTAACGGCGTCATCTTTACCGACGACATGCAAATGCATGCTATCACGAAGCACTATGGACTAGAAGATGCAATTAAGCTCGCCATCAATGGTGGCGTTGATATTATGACATTCTCCAATAATATTCAAGGTAGTGATGAGCGAACCGTCGACAGAGTACATTCTATCATTAAAACACTCGTAAAGAATGGCCAGATTAAACCTGAACGAATAGACGAAAGTTACCGACGGATTTCAAGATTAAAGAGCCGGCTAACTCAGGGTGACCTTGTAAATTATTTTCAGCAGGCATTGGAGAAATCGAATGTAGCATTAGAAGAAGCAAAGAAAACAATCCATTCAAATAACCTGGAAAAAGAGGCTTTGGCCCTGGAGAAGGAAAAGCAAACGGTGGAACCAGAGGCACCAAAGAAAGCCAAAAAGAAGCGAAGGAATAAAAGTTGAGTTTAAATTTAATTACCTGTAGCACGGACTTAAGAAACTGACGGTACCACTTTAATCATTTGAAACGCTTTTTGATATTTTCTTTCCCACTAAGTTCTCTTCAAACAATTTCAAAATACGTTTGTATTCATCTGTCCAGCTACTGGGTTCCATGAATCCATGATCTTCCATCGGATAAACAGCCAGCTCCCAATTTTCCTTTCCTAGTTCGATGAGGCGTTGTGATAAACGTACGACATCCTGGAAATGTACATTCGTATCCACCATGCCGTGACATATGAGCAGCGCACCTTTTAATCCCTCTGCGTAGTAAAGAGGAGAGCTCTTGGCATAAGACAGGCTATCCTGATAGGGCATGTTCAATATGCATCCGGAGTACTCATGATTGTAATGAGCCCAGTCCGTAACCGGGCGAAGTGCAGCCCCTGCAGCAAAAACATCAGGTTCTCTAAACATTGCCATCAATGTTATAAATCCACCGTATGAACCTCCGTAGATACCCACGCGTTTGGGATCCACACCGTATTCTTCAACCAGTAATTTTGCGGCATCAATATTATCGTCAAGGTCTTTGCCGCCCATGTGGCGGTAAATGCCAGTCCGCCAGGCACGCCCATATCCGGCACTTGCTCTATAATCAATATCCAATACATAGTATCCCCGATCTGCGAGAAGGTTATGAAACATATATTCCTTGTAATAATTGCTCCACCACTTATGTGCATTTTGTAAGTAGCCGGCGCCATGAACAAAAACAACAGCCGCCCCGTTGGGATTCTGAGGTTTGTAAATCCGGCCATAAATTGTCGTTGTGTCTCGCCCCTTAAAAGTTATTATTTCAGGATCGCGCCAGGGATATGACTTAAATTCGGAAGTAAGAGAATGAGTGATTTGTGTTGCCTTAGCGCCTGGTTTGTTTTCCATAAGATACAACTCCCAAGGTTTGTTACTATAGGAATAGCGGAACGCTATTGTTTTTTCATCCGGCGACATTTCCACCTCGTGTGATCCGGTCATCGACGTAAGCCGTTCCATCTTACCGCCATGGGTAGGCAAACGGTAAAGGTGCTTTTCACCCGGATGCACTTCGTTAGTAATGATGTAGAAGTAATTACTATTGCGCGAAAGCTTTACTTGTTGGACTTCAAATTTGCCTTGCGTTAGCGCTTGCTTTTTTTTGGTAGTGACATCAACGGTATATAAATGCGAGTAACCCGATTCTTCCGAAGTAAACCAGATCCGTTTATTATCTCGTAGCCAACCCATAGGGGATATTTCTCCAAATCCGCGGGTCGTTGGTCCGCCCACCCAAGCTTCATCGTGTTGACGATAAAGTAAGGATAATTTTTGAGTACCCGGATCCAATAACATGATCCAAGAATCTTTAAAGTCAAGCGTTCGAACCACCACAACACAATGAGCGCCGTCGTCGGACCAATTGACAATTGAAAAATTTACAGGCCGCAGACTTCCTTCAACCTTTTCTTTTGATGAATAATCCTTTGAGTAAGACGGGATATCAGTTATTCCGGGAATAGAGTCTGTGTTCACTTGAAAAACGGTATCGCGGGGAATGTCGTAAACATAAAACTCATTAGACGCAAGGGGGGCTCCTACTTTGGTTCGCGAAATGATATCCTCTGTAAATCCTGAAGAAGTAATATAATTTGGCACCACAGTCTTTTTCGGGTTTATATCCTTGGAAACTTCAAAGAGAACATAACGCTCATCGGGACTCACTTGTACCATTTCAACTATCTTATTGTCCAGGAAGATTTCTTTCGGTTTTTTCGGCTGCTCTGCTCGCTTATTCTTTTTTTTAAGGTCGTGCTTTGTCGCCCGTTCCTTTAACACCTTAAGGTGCGCAAATTGATCTTCAGTCAGCCATTTTTCTTGGGATGATAATGATGGTATGTTTTTCTGCTCCTTTTGAAAATTGGTTATTTGTGAAAATCTTCCCGTGCCTATTTCCCAGCTGAAGGCATCATAACCAACAGTGAAAATAATTTTCTTATCGTCCCCTGAAAAGTAGGGTCCATACTCTGGTGAAACCGTGCTGGTAATTTGTGAAATCTTTCCTGTCGGAACATCGTACAAAAAAATGTCTCCATTTTTTTCGTACACAATTTTGGTATACAACTTATTGTATCGGACGAACCTTGATGGCGAACTTTGCTTTTCTTTCCGAGTAACTTTCCGTGGATTTTGGTTTTGAATTGTTACCGCATAAAGGGAGTCAGAAATCGCCCCTTCCGGATTCCAATAAAAATAAAGGTTTTTACTATCGGGTGACCAGAAAACATTATTGGGTGCAATTCCGATCCACTTGGGATGGCGCATTATTTTTTCGACAGTTAATGTATCAAGAGATTGGGCTCGCAACAGAACGGGCAATAGAACTAAGATCAGACAAAAACGAATCATGAAAGCCAAAATAATTTTAAGCCAAGATAGCGCAAATGAAGTATTTTGTTGTTGCCGTCTGTACCAAAATCCTCGTGGCTATTTCAGGAAACGAGGGCCTGAAAATCGAGAAGAAAGCCGGTCGCCGGACACGTAAAAAGTACTTGACCTAGGCTTTAATAGTTCAAATTTTGCAGGTAATCGAAATCGTATTTCATACTTTCCAATGCTGTGCTTGCATAGTCCTCCTGTTCAACAAAAATGTGTTTAACGCCGGATTTTTTTGCGTTTTTAAGTAATTCTACCACTTTGATCTGACCTTTTCCAAATTCCGTACTTTGCATTTTAGTGGTATCCATATCTTTTAAATGCCACAAGGGAAAACGACCCGGAAATTTTTCAAAGTATTTTAACGGGTCATTGCCAGATGCGACCACCCAACCCAGGTCAAGTTCCATTGTAACAAGATTGGGGTCAGTATTTTCCAGCAAAACATCGTATAAAACTTGTCCATTCTCCTTTTCAAATTCATACTCATGGTTATGATAACCAAAAATGATATTGGATTTTTTGCAATCTTCAGCGGCCTTAGAAAATGTATCGGCTACTTTCTTGTAGTTGTCCGCCGTCTGACCTTTGGATGGGAGTGAAGAACAAATTAAATAGGCTTGTCCGGCTTCTGCCGCACCATCAATGGAACGTTGCCAATCTTTATCAATATGCACATGGCCACTTCTCAAGGTCATTCCAAGATCCGACGCTATTTTTTTTATTTCAGCAGGTTGCAATCCATAATAATTACCTTTTTCACTGCGGGCCGATTCCAATTCCTTGTAACCGATTTTAGCCAACTGTTTTAACGTGCCAACAGCATCTGATAGCATTTCTTTGCGAACACTATAGAGTTGAATCCCGACATTTTTAATTTTTTCAGCTTTGGTAAGGATAGGAAAAAGCATTGCACCTAGCGTTAGTCCACCTGATGTTTTCAGAAAATCACGTCTTGTTTTCATTCGATTTTTCGTTTAAACCACAAATTTAGTCTTACAAAAAAAAGGTGGCTTAGAAATATTATGGATGGAGAATCGGGCTGATCAAAGATAAAATTTTTGATCAATTACTTTTTTGACATATTCATATAATCCAAGGTTACATTTAACATGGCTTTTAACCCTGTAAGCATACCCCGTTCATCGATCATAAAATCTGGAGTGTGGTGGGCAGGTACTTTTGATGGATCCTGATCCGGCATCATGGCTCCGACAAAGAAGAAGAACCCCGGGATTTTTTGTTGAAAGAAGGCAAAATCTTCTGCCCCAGTTACTGCATTTATTCGAACTACATTTTCTTCTCCGGCGGCTTTTTGAAGACTGGCCACTACCTTCTCGGTGAGCTCTGGATCGTTATAAGTTACTGGCGTCTTATTGACGATCGTGACCTCCGCAATTGCACCAGCACTCTCTGCAATTTTTGTCGCAGTTAATTTCAACTTCTCGTGGATGATCTTTTGCATATCTTCGTCGAGGGTACGAATAGTACCCGCCATGACGGCCTCTTCCGGAATGATATTTTCACGAATGCCCGAATTTATTCTGCCTACGCTAATAACGGCTGCTTCTTTTGTTAAATCAGTTTGCCGGCTAACAATGGTTTGAAGGCCGTTAATAATTTGAGCCGACACCATGATCGGGTCAACGCCCATCCATGGTGCAGCTCCATGGCTTTGTTTCCCCCTTACTTTGATGGTGAACCAATCGGACGCCGCCATCATACCTGCTGGCCGATAAGTAATTCTTCCCAACTGGCTGATGGATTGAATATGCATTCCGAAGATCACATCTACTTTTGGATTTTCAAGTACACCTTCTTTTACCATAAGACCCGCTCCACCCTCTTCGCCTTCGGGAGGTCCTTCTTCCGCCGGCTGAAAGATGAATTTCACGGTACCCTTCAATTCACTTTTATTTTTCGATAATATTTCCGCCACCGCCATTAGAATAGCCACATGACTATCATGACCGCAGGCATGCATTACTCCGGTCTCCTGATCATTAAAAACTGCTTTTTCTTTGGAGGCGAAGGGTAAAGAGTTTCTTTCCGTTACCGGCAGCGCATCCATATCCGCTCGTAAAGCTATAACTGGGCCAGGTTTTCCAGATTTCAGTATTCCGACTACTCCTGTTTTAGCAACACCAGTTTGTATTTCAATCCCCAATTTTTTTAAGTGATCCGCTACAACGGCTGCGGTTTTAACTTCACGATTAGAGAGTTCAGGGTATTGATGAAAGTGCCTTCGCCATTCTATGACTTTCGCTTCCATATCCTTAGCTTGTTGATCAATTTTAGACTGCAGTTTTGCGCTAACCTGCGCAAAGGCAAAACATGCAATCGATATACTAACAAGGGTCAAGCAGAATTTTTTCATTGTATCCAATTAGAGTTCAAACAAGGTAAAGATTTATGCGGCCTGACCAAAATGATCCTTGCGTGCATAACTTAGTCACTTAACTTAAAAATTGGCGATACAGATTTTTTTATTGGACTATGAAAATGATTAATCCTTATTTTCGTTGTTATAAACACAATTTAGTTGGCTAGACTTCAAAGTTTTAAATGTTAAAAGCGAGATTATTTTTCTTATTAGTACTATTTGGGTATCATCCTGTCATAGGCCAATTTGTTATTCCGGAAAAAACACTGATTGAAGAACTTAATCTTCAGGGTGGGCTGCCGGAAAAGCTGTTAAGCACCAGAACAGCCGTAATTCATCACTATACCGTCACCCCGAAAGAGCTGCAAGAGGTTCAACTTTCTTTTCAACGAACGGGTATTGATGCTATCATTTATTTTGAACTCGACATGGTATTTGCAAGCAAGGATGTGTCAAAAGCATTTGATCTATACCTTACAAAAAGAGAAATAACAAACTTAGTTTTCATTGAAAAAGACGATCAAGGCTATCGGTTAACCATTACGTCTTTTAGCGGAAAAGAGAATATCATAGAGGCTAAACAGAATGCGTGGTCCACTTCTCACCGTTTGTTAAGCGAAGCCTTAAAAACGCTATATCAAACAGCAGCCAATCAGCAAAAAAAGCAAAACTTGTTAGTCAATGATGCCCCAGAAACGGATGCAAACATTGATTTTATTTTAGGCAAACGCAACGACTTTTATGCGACCGATTTGAAGGTTGATCCGCTAGCAATACCTAAAACCGGCGTGGAAAAAATCGACCAGGAGCTGGAGGAAATTTTTAAAAGTAATTATCCCTTAAAATTTAAACTAACAGAACCTGGTCTATCAGAGGCGGAGCTTCGGAAACAGGGTCAATTGTACGTTATGTGTTTCCTTTATACGCGGGGTGAAGTCGCAAAAGACTTGTTAGGATACGATATGACTAAAACCGAAAGTGCTTTTCTTTCCGTTACGTATCCTGAAGGACAGCAACAGCTAAAAAATATCCCGTCGAATGCACCTGTGTTTAAATTTTATTTTAAACATATCGATTCCGGAAATGTATTCTTAGGGACAAAGTGGGATGCAGATCTTACCTGGCAACAAGCCTTACTGAATCATATTCGGGGCATGAAAGCTGAACTGAGAATTAATTGAACGGGGCTTCCGCATAAGGAATCCAAGCTATCTAAATTAAATTTCATTAAAATTCCTATTGCAAATTTCTCCTGACACAGGGCTGTCATTTCGCTCCTGTATTTTAGTGTCCATTGAATCAGATGGAAAACGTTGAAGATTTAATACTTAATCAGCCTGGCGATGGAATCCAAGAGGACCAAAGTTTCTTTCGGATTTTGTTGCGTGAATATGCTTTCCAATGAGCACAATATTCTTCTTAGTGAAGGCAGGAAACAAGAGTACATTGTTCGCTTTCTTCATTAAAAGACATTGATGAACGGATTCTCAGGAAGTTATTTTCCATGAGGTTTTAATAGATGGATCAAAAAAGAAATATATAAGCCATGAGTGAGCCTCTTAAATACATGTATAATCCGCAATTTTTCGAACGGCTGTGTCCTGTTTTGAAAGAAGTGATACCTCAATTTGAAGAACGCAAATTTGTTCATAGCGTGTTCGATACAAGATGGCCAGAGCTTGAACTAAAACAACGCACACGCCAGGTAACCAAAGCACTGCACAGCTGCTTGCCCGTGGAATTTCCTAAAGCTATGGAGATGGTGGTGTCTATATCACATCGGTTGCGAAAAGACAAAGAGCACGAACAAATGTATCCCTTTATTTTCCTTCCTGAATACATTGAACTTTATGGAATGAATCACTTTGAACTTTCTATGAAAGCTATTGAGGAAAGTACGAAATTGGTAAGCGCAGAGTTTGCCATTCGTCCTTTTATTATCAGGTATCCGAAAGAAACAATGAAGCATATGTTGTTATGGTCGCGACATCCCGAAGCATCGGTTAGACGGTTTTCTTCAGAAGGTTGCAGGCCACGGTTGCCCTGGGCAATGGGGCTGCCTGACTTTAAAAAAGATCCTTCTCCTATCTTGCCTATTCTTGAAAACCTCAAGACGGACCCGTCAGAATATGTGCGGCGGAGCGTTGCAAATAATTTAAATGACATTGCGAAAGACCATCCTGACCTGGCGTTGCAGATTGCTAAAAAATGGAGCGGAAAATGTGCTGCCACCGATTGGATAGTAAGGCATGGCTGTCGCACTCTTTTGAAGCGGGGAAATGAAGCAATTTTAGATCTTCATGGGTTCAATCCACAAGCAAAAGCTGGAATAAAGGACTTTCAGGCAACGTCAAAAGTGTTTATTGGCGATCACCTCGATTTTAGTTTTACGTTTATTAACAAGGAAATAAACTCAAGCCGTTTCCGACTAGAGTACGCCATCGACTATCAAACGCTATCTGGTAAAATATCAAAAAAGATTTTTAAAGTGACGGAAAATACATTTGATCCATCGTTACTTTATCATTTCAAGCGAAAACAATCTTTTAAAGATCTAACTACTCGCAAGCATTTTAAGGGAAAACATTGTCTCAGAATTTTGTCAAACGGAAAAGAATTGGCTAGTACTGAATTCCTCGTGTGCTGAAATTGTTTGAGATTGTTACCTTGTTTTAAAAAAATATGCCAAGGTCTGGATATGCCGATCTTCCACTTCATTATGGCCGTGTCCCCACGTGGCTTGCTGAACGCATGACTAAACTCAGCGGTGCTATTGTAGAGGCACTGGTGTTAGAGTACGGAAAATCAGAAGTATTAAAACGCCTTAGTGATCCTATGTGGTTTCAGGCCTTCGGTTGTGTACTAGGAATGGATTGGCACTCTTCCGGAATCACTACCTCGGTAATGGGCGCCCTGAAACGCTCGGTTAACCCGATGTCAAAAGAGTTGGGCATTTTTATTTGTGGAGGAAGGGGCAAACATTCACTTCAAACGCCTAACGAGTTAATAAAAATAGCCTGTCAAACTGGTTTGAATGGTGATGTTTTAGTGCGTTCGAGCAAGTTGGCGGCTAAAGTAGATAATACGGCCATCCAGGATGGGTTTCAGTTGTACCTCCATAACTTTATTCTCACCGATAAGGGCGAATGGGCTGTCGTACAACAAGGTTTGAATGACGCTTCGGGTATGGCGCGAAGATATCATTGGCACTCTACTCATTTTAATTCTTTCATGAACGAACCGCATGTAGGTGTATGCGGTACGAATCAGGGTCTCATCTTAAATTTGACGGATAACAACGCTGATGTTACACGCCAAAGCATTTTGAGCATGACCTCAGAAAATCCTGATAAAATGATGAGAGAAATCAGGAAAATAGTTTTGCCGAGACATCATGAGGTTACAAAAAATGATGTAAACCTAAAACGGTTAGGGGCGGTATTAACGGTGGCACATGAGAAGCACCCATCCGATTTTGAATCTCTGCTCTTATTGGAAGGCGCAGGCCCCCGAACAATTCAATCGCTTACCTTGGTAAGTGAGATAATATATGGAACGCCTTCTCGGTTCACAGATCCCGCGCGATTCTCATTTGCTCATGGTGGAAAAGATGGACATCCTTTTCCCGTGCCGTTAAAAGTTTATGATGAGACCATTCAAGTATTAAAAACTTCAGTTGAGAAAGCAAAACTTGGAATGATAGACAAACAAAAAGCAATTCAACAGCTTTCTGTTTTGGCACAAACGGTAGAGAAATCATTTCAACCCAAACCCTTTTTTGATGACATCCTTTCAAAGGAAAGAGCCGAGTCATATCTGTATAACGGTATGACTGTAACAGGGAAAGCACAGCCGCCTAAAAAATTAACGGATCAACAACTTAAATTATTCTAAACATCTCCGGACGGAGCTTTTAATATAATGAATGGAAAAACAAAAAAAGGCAAGCCAGTTGCGTTCGATTTTGTTGTTGAAGAACTCTTTGCAGTCAATCCTGTGGTCAAACCGATGTTTGGATGTCACGGTGTCTATGTAAAGGATAAAATAGTACTAATACTACGTAGCAAGGAAGGTGCTACAAACGATAATGGAGTGTGGATTGCGACAACGCATGAGCATCATGAGAGCTTGCGAAAAGACTTTCCATCGATGAGGATGATTTCAGTCTTCGGAGGAACCGAAAGTGGCTGGCAAAATTTGCCTGCCGATGATGAAAACTTTGAAGAAGCGGTCATGAAAGTGTGCAGACTAATTATGAAGGGTGATCCGCGAATTGGAAAAACGCCCAAACCACGCAAGAAAAACGGTTAAACTAATTTGCAGCACTAAAGACAACATTGATTTTGGTATAGTATACGGTTGTCACACCTTCAAAACCTGAATCAGTTCCCACGACTAGCCAGATTTCACCCGCATCATTGCTTTGGGCAATAAAAGGCTGATGACCTTCGGAGGATGTATTGTTTCTCGAAATAAGTACATAATCTGTGGAGGCTGAGGGTACCGAAATGTTGCCAAGCACTATAGCATTGTCCCCAGGTGTACTTTGATTGCCCTTATCGATATTAAGCACGTATTTATTGCTTTCGGCAATTTTTCTTGGCTCTATCTCACTAGCACCCGCTTTAAGAAAGACACTTTCACCAGGTGAACCTCCAATACCTACAGAACCTGCAGCGGCGTTAGACGCCAATTCCACCTCAAAAACAAGATTATAGGAAGTGTTGGGTATTAACCCCGTGATTTTCCTTTTTATAAACATGAATAAATCATCGCTGTGATTATTTCCGGAGAGCATAAAGGATTTCCGGTCTCCCAGATTTGAAGGAAGGTCAGTATATTCATACCTCAATTGATAAAAAGAGGTATCGTCCAAAGTAGACGGTAAATCTGTGAAATCCGCTTCCCACCCATCCTGCGACTCATTAAAATCAAAAGACGCAGTAAATACCGAAATGCTCGGAGCTTCATCCGATAAAGAGCAGCTAAAAAGAGATATCAGCAAAATGGAAAAAATATACCTACCGCACATTTTCATTTAATAATTACAAATATTAGACACCAAAATTCGGCGGAAAGTTGGAAGCCAATTAAGGAGCAAAGCTAAACCTACTTGCTATAACGAAAAATTTCGCCGAAACAGACTTAAATTTAAATACTTCCGTCTCTCCAAATAGAACCTCTTTTACAATCTTTCGTTCACTCTTACAAACCCAGTTTATTAATGGCTCATTCTACTTTAATTAACAA
>CAZAHL010000044.1:0-30858 GCA_964484845.1 uncultured Chryseolinea sp.
AGCACAAGCTCATTTGACCAGGTAATGATCCCGTTTTCAAAATCGCTCGCGTAGTGCCCCAATTCATGTTTTAAAAGTTCATCCGTTATCGGTTTGATCTTCAGTGTGTCGCGGTCCACGAGCATATATTCGAGTTCGATACCATAACCCTGGAACAAGTGAATGCGAGGAGGTTGAGTCATTATTTATCGGCTTTAATCCTGTTTAAAAATACCTCCATAATAAAAGAATACAATTTATCCTTCATGATCTTATCTTCTATGCCAGCGTCAATATTAGGATTATCGTTGATCTCAATAACATAAAATTTTCCATCTACTTCTTTCATATCAACCCCGTAAAGACCGCGACCGATCAGCGCGGTGGCTTCCAACGCGGTGGAGATTAATTCAGAGGGAGCTTGATAAAAAGCAACACATTCTACTGCCCCCTCCTGCTGCTGTTTCTCCGAATTCCAATTTACGATCTGCCAATGCTCGGATGCCATGTAATATTTACAGACAAACAAGGGTTGACCTCCCAGAATACCGATACGCCAATCAAAGGCAGTGGGTAAAAATTCTTGCGCTATCAGCAACTCCGACTTTTGAAACATGGTAGCACACGCATGCTTATATTCTTCGTCGTCTTTAATTTTAAATACTCCTTTACTAAAAGCTCCGTCGGGTTGCTTCAAGATGAATGGATACGGTAATTTTTTAGGCAACGTTTTGTAGTTGTCCTTACTCACCACAAACGAAATGGGTGTGAGAATTTTATTTGCAATTAGTAGTTCATGCAAATAGATCTTGTTGGTACACTTGAGGATTGAATCGGGATCATCAATAACCACCATCCCCAATGACTGCGCCTTCTTTGCAAATCGAAACGTGTGGTGGTTTACAAAGGTGGTTTCCCGTATGAACAGGGCATCATACTGAATTAATTCATCAAAGTCGTCCTTGGTAATTAACTCGACATAAAAACCCGCCTGGTCGCCAGCCTTGATAAATTTTTGAAGAGCCTTTTCATCCGAGGGAGGATTCGGATCGTTGGGATCGATCAAAATTGCCAGGTCGTATTTCTTTTTGTCAGGCCGTACTTCACGTTTTCGTTGGAGGTATTTTTCTGCCGCCGTTCGTAACAGCGTCATCTCTTCTTCCGGAACTTCTCCAATGCTTAAAGGCTTTATACTTTGCAATACCCATTTGTTCCTCTTCGTAAACGTAACACTCAACGAGGGAGCGGGGATGTATTGAAAAAGTTGCTTGGCAAGTTTATTCAGATTTTCTTCTTGCGTGATCCCGAAGTAAACATCAAATTCAACTTTATCCTGCGTCACCGTTTTAAATGAATTTTGAATGAGATCATCAAAATCCTGAAAGTCCTCACGGAGAATAGAGGGAAAACGTAAATCTTGGATGGTGGAAATCCCGGGAAGGACCTTATGCTTTCGCGCCTCGGCTAATAAAGACACGTAATACCCGATGCTTTGGTACTGATACGACTTACAAAGGTTAATTACTTTTACTCCCTTCGTGTCTTGATAAGCGTCCCCTGATATGTATCGTGAAGGAGTAATTACTTCAACGTCCTCCAGGTTAAATTGCCATTGGTCGGGGTTCTCAACTATTATTAATTTTGGCATATGCCTTTTTTTCTTTTGGTTGGATGATCAATAAATTTGCGTCGTAGGTAACGATGCCTAGCATTATACTGTTGATGAGGCGTGAAAAATTTACGCTGTAAACTTTACCACTTCCCAACGGATTAGGTTCCATCGGATCGGTGATGTACGCACAATTTTTATCTTCATCAAAACCTGTGATTACTACAAAATGCCCGGAAGGTTCTCCTTTAATACTGTCATAGATGTCAAACTGAGGAATTTCTCTGGCCGTACCATACAGATAGGTGGCGCTTAATCCTGTTAGAATGGGAATCGATTTTTTCAGATAACTTTTGATAAGCGCTTCATCTAATTCGACGTTCAGAAGTTCGCCACCTGACTGAAGAAACTTGATATAAGCCTGAGAAGCTACCTTGAGTTTTCTCCGCTTGTTCTTAAATTCCATTTGCTCACGAAGGTACTGGATCATTTTTTTGGATGAAAACTTAAACCAGGTAGGATCAAATACATTGAGATTGTAAGTATAAATGTGCGCTTTATAGCCACGTTGTAAAGCATGATTGCCAAGCATTACCGCCAACGTGCCTCCGAATTTCAATTGTTTTACTTCTTGTATTACTTCTTTAAGGGCAACTACATCGCCGTAATAATTATACATCGCTTGAAGGCAGGTGGGGCCGCATGTTACGTCGTCCGGTTGGGCCTGAATATCAATATCCAGGGCAAGCTCTTTTTTCATTCCAGGCAAACCTCCTCCTTTCGGGCAACAATCATATCAGGTTCAAAAGTTTGGTAATAAATAGATCAAATACTTCCACCAAAATTAAAACGATAATGATCAACTCCAACATACTACTTTCCCGTTGATTGATAATCTCTCTAAAGATCGCAAGATTGTCGTTTATGATCTTTAAGGTGTATTCAATTTCGCTGAAACGCACGCGTAAATCAAAGTGTTTCATGAGTCCCTGGTATAATTTGTCGAGGTACTCGTCATCCCATACTTGATCCGGAGCATCAAAGATGTAAATGTTTTCCGCTATTTCATTCTGCGTATTTAGCGCCCGGCCTAAAAATCGCATCATATTTTTGCGACTGATTTTCAATTTTCCGGTTAACTCCAGCTGGTTAGCAAAGCTTTTTAATTCGGTTAGCAGGTTTTCGGTAACAGCATGATAATGGTCTAAGGCCACCGACTGGGCAAGATTAAACATGGCGATCCGTATAACTTTCCCATCGATCTTGTCCAGGATCAATTCATCGTAATTAAAAATTATAGTACTTCCTTCTTTAACGCAAATTTCATGGTCATCGCGAAGCCAGTTTGTAAAAGGGTTTCGCTGATACTCCTGAACGGCTTTAATCGCCCACTTCAATTCATCCTCTGAATAACCCGCAAAAACAATCACACCGAAATTGAAGAAGTATTGAAACTTCTCCGGACCAAAAGCATAAAATATTTCAGAAGAAGAATCAGCCTGAGGCTTAATATCCAGGAACGCTTTGATGCCTTTAATATCAAGTTGACTGGCTACAAGAAATGCAGATAGTTTTACCGTTTGCGTCATATTAGCCATTTACTAAAGATATAAAAGTAAATTAATGGACTGATAATTTCAGATTACAGGAAAATAAAGAACTTGCGAACTTCCTATGAAGAATTTAATACCTACAACACTCCTGATTCTGTTTGCATTCACCAGCTATGGCTGGGGGCCAAACGGCCATCGCACCACCGGTTGGATTGCAGAAAAACACTTAAGCAAAAAAGCAAGAAAAGAACTTAACCGTATCCTTAGCAGCGAATCGTTGGCCATGGCAAGCACGTGGATGGATGATATACGTTCTGATTCAACGTATGATTACACAAGTGACTGGCACTGGGTAACAATCCAGGAGGGTCAAACATACGCGCAAAGTGAAAAAAATCCGAAGGGTGACATTATTCAAACGATAGAGAGAATCATAGGCGCATTAAAATCCAAAAAGTTAAATGCGAAAGAAGAAGTCGAACATCTTAAAATGCTTATTCATTTAATTGGCGACATTCATCAACCGTTGCACGTTGGTTCAGGCAATGACAGAGGAGGAAATGATATAAAGGTAACATGGTTTCGCACGGACAGTAATTTACATCGTGTCTGGGACAGCGATATGATAGATGGCACTAAGCTTAGCTTTACCGAACTCGCCGAGTCTCTCGACAAACCTGCAGAGGCCCAAATACTAGCGTGGCAAAAAAACACCGTATATGATTGGGCAACGGAGAGTATGGGGTATCGCGATCAGGTATATGATTATGGCGATGGAAAATTAGGATATTTATACTCCTACAAATATTATCACATTGTGCGCCACCGCTTGCTACAGGCAGGCGTCCGGTTAGCAGGTGTGTTGAATGATATTTATGGATAGCGACGAAACGTCGAGTTTCGAGTTTCTAGTCTAGAGTTTCGAGTTATGCGGCCCCCACAGTCGGGGCTCGAGGGCAACTCGAGACTCTAAACTCGAAACCTCAAACTCTATTAAGGTTTACTCTAAGTCTAAAGTTGAAGGCTGATGAGTAACCTTCAAGAGCTTTGAATAAATTTCAAGGCAAACCCAGGCATCGGTTGCTGCGTAATCTAATTGCTTTTCGGTTAACGTGGGCGCTTCCCAATTAGAGGTCTGTGCGCTTTTGGAAATGCGAATACCCAATAGAAGTCCTGCAAGTTTTTTGACACTTTCTACTTGAAGGCCACACTTTTTAGACATTGCGGATAATTCTACAAAGGAAGCAGGGCGAAAAATATTTATTTTCTGTAACGATTTAATATCATCGTGTATCGCTACCCCCGCTTTAATTATTTCAGGGTTTTCGAAAATAGAAATAATCTCACTCGGAAGACTGGTTTGATGCAGTCTGATCAGGAACACTTTGTTGGGTATTGCTAGCTGAAGCAGGGCGACCTTATAGGTCTGGCCTCTTTTAAAGCTCGGGCGAGTTTCCGTATCGAAACCAACGATTGCATGTTTTTCAATTTCCTGTTTTACTTTGGCTAGCTTATCAACTTCGGTAATTACCTGTACTTTTCCTTCGAAGGCCTTTAATGGAAGAAGGTTAAGTTCTTCAGCGGTTATTGAAACTTTAAATCCATCAACATTATGATGCATGCCTTCGTCCGGATCCTGTGATAAATGCATTAAAAAATAAGGTTTGAACTTGTGTTTAAAAAATAGTCATTCATTCGCGGGTGAATTTAACTCAAAAAAATAACTATTTTGAGCCACGTAAACCCAATTGAATGCTGAATTCGCTATTTAGAAAGAAAACCCTTTCTGCAATTCTTGAAGATTCGAAGCAAGGCATAGACGATGGTCATGGGGGAAAGGGGCTTAAAAAGATCTTAGGCGTTCGCGATTTGACTTCGATGGGTATCGCAGCGGTTATTGGGGCGGGTATATTTTCGACCATAGGGCAGGCAGCCTACAATGGTGGCCCTGGTGTTGTATTCTTATTCATTATTACCGCTATTACCTGTGGGTTTACTGCATTATGTTATGCCGAGTTTGCATCACGTGTGCCGGTGGCGGGAAGCGCGTATACGTACTCGTACGTGACCTTTGGAGAATTGACCGCATGGGTTATTGGGTGGGCGCTTATCCTGGAATATAGCATTGGAAACGTGGTTGTGTCAATTTCGTGGAGCAGCTACTTTGTAAATTTATTGGAAGGCCTTGGGTTACATTTGGCCCCCTGGCTAGCCACGGATCCCACGACTGCGCATAAATCCTTTTTAGTAGCGGAGTCGGCAGGTGCGTCTACAGAAGGACTTGCCTGGACATCCGCTCCAGTGATAGCCGGATATCGGTTTATCTGTAACCTCCCCTCTTTTGTTATTATCGTTCTCATCACGATGTTAGCGTATGTCGGGATTAAAGAAAGCCGGAGCAGCGCTAATTTTATGGTCGGTCTCAAGTTGGTTGTTCTTGCCGTCATTGTAGGGATTGGCGTTTTTTATATTGACACCGAAAATTGGGATCCCTTTATGCCAAACGGACTTACAGGAGTGTTGCAAGGTGTATCGGCCGTCTTTTTTGCCTACATCGGATTTGATGCTATTTCCACAACGGCGGAAGAATGTTCTAATCCGCAACGAGACCTTCCCCGAGGAATGATATACTCGCTGATCATTTGTACTGTGATTTACGTAGTCGTTACGTTGGTCATTACCGGGATGGTGAATTACGCAGAATTTAATCACGTATCCGACCCGTTAGCCTATGTCTTCGAAAAAATTCATTTAGGGAAAATTGGATTCTTTATTTCGGTCAGCGCAGTTGTCGCAGCGACGAGTGTTCTGCTGGTTTTTCAAATCGGCCAGCCGCGCATCTGGATGAGCATGAGCCGCGATGGTCTAATGCCAAAACGATTTGCAAAAATTCATCCCAAATATCAAACTCCGGGATTTTCAACCATTGTCACCGGCGTTATCGTTGCAATTCCTTCTCTGTTTATTGAGAGCACTATAATGACTGATTTGACCAGCATAGGTACGTTGTTCGCCTTCGTACTGGTATGCGGTGGCGTTCTATTATTACCAAAAAAAGAAAAGTCGCCAGAGAAAAAATTCAACTTGCCATACATCAATGGCCAGTGGATCGTGCCTGCCTTATTTGTTATGTTTCTATATGGATTTAGCGACCGGTTAAAAGAATCGGTTGTTAATCTTGATCATGATTCTCAACAGCAAATTCTCTTTGTATTATTCGTTTCGATATTCGCGGTCATTGCCGTGTTTTCATACCTAAGAAAGTTATCGGTTATTCCAGTGTTAGGCATGACCTGCTGTCTCTATTTAATGATCGAAATTCCTACTAGCAGTTGGATCGTATTTTTTGGATGGATGGCTTTTGGACTGGTTATTTATTTTTGCTATGGTTACTGGAAGAGTAAGTTAGCGAGAAGTGTGAAAAGTTAGTTATCAGTTATCAGTTATCAGTTAATAGTTAGTCGAATCTAGCTCTTGTGCAATTTTATCAATGTGTGAATTGATTTAACAGTTAAATGCATTTCACCGCTGAGGCGCAAAGACGCTAAGGGGAATTAAGAACGGCTGAGATTACGTCCGCTGAAGTAGGACATACTATTAACGTTTAACTATTAACGCTGGTACTAACAATTACTGCACTTGATAGACAACTCCCCGCTCTTTTAGATAATTCAGGATGAATAAAAAGTTACCCTCATCTTCTCCTAAAAATTCGGGAGGAGAAATTCCTTTACGTGTAAACTTTTCATTGAGCACCAGGTTAACGGCTGCCGTACACGTATAGCCGGTTGTACGTGCCATCGACAATGTATCAGTTAGCTTGTTTGTCCTGTCCAGCAAATCATACCGATAAGTCTTTGCCGCACCTTGCTGTTCACCACTTAACTTTATTTTCATCACGGTAAATTCTTCTTCCCCCGGCTTAAGTTTCCACTTGGGAAACAAAAGTTTTGCTGTTACATCTATCGGTCTGATTTTCACACCATTCACATCAATTTCATCGTAGGAAAAAAATCCCGACTCGCGTAGTACTCTTAAGTATTCAATGCAGCCGGGATAACGCAAGGTTTTTTCAATCATGTTGGGAATGTCAGGCATCGTTTTAATCAACGAACGAAGTCCATCGGAATTCCAGGATTCCAGCGTTCCGACGCTATCAAAATGAATAAGTTCCGGATCCGAGAGCGCTTCCTTAACTATGACCTTACTGTTTTGTACATACCGTGCCGGTCGGATATATTCTTCAATAACATCGATGGGAGAAAAGACAGCTTTATACTCATATGGCCAGTCACGAACTACTGGCAAACCACCCACCAGACATTCATAGCTATCGACCTTCATTCTTTTATTGTGATAACCTAGAATGATATTACCCATACCCGGTGCAACACCACAATCGGTGATGACCGTGACGTCGTTTTGCGTTGCTAAAACATCTAGTAGAAATGGATCTTCAGGAAAGAATGATATATCAACCATATTCTTTCCTGCTTCAACGACGGTGCGTACTGTTTGAAATCCCAAAAATCCCGGAACTGCGCCAACCACTAAATCGAATGGCTGAATCACTGATTTTAACTGCAGCAAATCTGTAAAATCAACTTGGAGGGTTTTAATTCCGTGCAAAGACATTTTATTCAGCGCGTCTAAATTTACATCAGCCGAAGTGACATCGAATTTTTCTGAAAGGTCAATTGCCATTGCTTTTCCTACCAATCCGGCACCGAGCACGATTATCTTCTTCATACAGTCTCGTTCATTAAGAATAGGTACAAGGTATTAAAGGAAAATATTTTCTGCTAACTTCCCATGAAACAACATGCCCTTTATGATTTCATCTACTTTTATTGAGCGGGCTAAGCATTCCAAGTTTTATTTATGGATGCTCAACGCAGGACTTGCCCGAATGATACCGTTTAATAAACCACACGGATTCCGGATTCTTAATTTTGGCGACTATCACATTGAACTCCTGATTCCATATAAACGCAAAAACCTAAATCATATACGCGGACTGCATGCCTGCGCTTTGGCAACACTTTCTGAATACGGGACTGGCCTTTTGTTAATTTCCAGGCTTGGATTTGATACATATCGTATCATCATGCAACGGTTAGAAATGGATTATCACTATCAAGGGAAAATGGATGCCACTGCTAACTTTTCCATATCACCGGATTGGCTTCATCAAAATATTTTAGAACCGCTGAAATCGCAAGAGTCGGTTATTGTTGTTTGCGAAATAAAAATTATCGACGCGCAGGGAAAGCACCTAACAACCGGAAAAGTTCATTGGCAGATAAAAGAATGGAAACGGGTAAAAACCAAAACTTAGGAGTAAATTAGTAAAACTAAACCTGCCACATGCGAAAAATTGATCACCTTTTTTTGGAATATGGTGAAAGCCATCAGAATGGGACCAATAAAACTATCCACTGGGTTTGTGTTCCTCTGATTTTCTTTAGCATTGTCGGCTTGATTGCCTCTATTCCATCGCAGCCTGTTCAGTCGATTTTAGGCGAGGGCAATCCTTATGCGAATTGGGCTGCCGTTGGACTCATTCTTGTTTTAGTTTATTATGTTTCGCTGTCAATATTTTTAAGTATTGGGATGATGCTTTTCAGTGCGTTTTGCCTGATCATTGTTAATTTTATTGTGCAATCAGCATCGGTTCCGCTATGGGTGGTAAGCCTGGTCATTTTTTTTGTCGCGTGGATCGGTCAGTTTTACGGTCATAAAATAGAGGGTAAAAAACCCTCTTTTCTGAAGGATATTCAATTTTTGCTTATTGGTCCTGCATGGCTAATGCACTTCATCTATAAACGCCTGGGCATTCCTTATTAATTAATGTTGATGATCAAAAAGCCATATATAATTACGGTACCAAAAGTAAATAGTAAGTCGGGAACCCTTTCTTTTATGGAAGTGGATGGTACGCTGCCTTTTGATATACAGCAACTTTATTGGATCTACAATATTGAAGATGACGCAAATCGGGGAAACCATGCGCATGTGAACTCCGATAGAGTGATCGTTTGCATTTCAGGAACCATTGAAGCTGTCATTGAGAGCACAACGGGGGAGATTTATGAATTTCGTTTGAATGACCCGGGAGAAGTGTTGTACTATCCCCGATTACACTGGATAAAATTGAAATTTAATAAGGAAGCCATCGCCATTGTTGGAGCATCCAACACTTTTAAGGAAGACGTTGTCATAAAAGATTTCATGGAGTTTAAAAAGTTAATAGTGTAGTGATATTTTCTGGATGAAAATTATTATCACTTACCTTTGTCCAAGTGAATAATCTAACCACATCGTCATTTTTATTTCATCACCCAGGTTTTATTTTCAGGAATGGAGAGCAATCTATTATTCATTTTCAGGAGTCACATTCATCCATATATTTCACACGCAGTGGAAACTCATTAATAAGCTTAGACAAGGCTCCTTTTGGAAGTTTCATTCTAAAACATGATGCTTCGAATTCTGAGTTGATTTCGCTCATTGGAAAAATTCAAGACTGGTCATTAACAAATAATATTAATAGTCTCACGATCCGATGTTTTCCGGAAATCTATGACACAGATCAAAGTGCAGTAATCCAAAGAGCGTTATTAAGTGATGGATTTACAATCAAGTATAAGGACATTACTCAAGTGATTTCTATTTCAGAAGAAATGGATTTAAACGTCCACAAAAAAAGAAGGCTTAGAAAATGTTTAACATTGGGATTTACGGTCCGCCAGATAACAATTGATTTTCTCCAAGAAAGTTATTCCTTAATAGCAGAGAGCCGTAACCATAAAGGTTATCCTGTTACCATGAGCATGAAAGAGCTTGAACATATGTTTATTCTTTTCCCAAAAGATTATTTGTTGTTCGGAGTCTTCGACGAAAGTAAAATAATTGCTGCTTCGGTTTGTATTAAAATTAATTCAGAAATTCTTTACAGCTTTTATATCGGCGACAATGTTGCTTATCGTTCCCTTAGCCCGGTAACTTTATTGATCAGTGGCATTTACGATTTTTGCCAATTGCATCTATACGAATTGTTAGACCTTGGAATCTCCACTGATAAGGGAATATTAAATAATGGTCTGTATGCATTCAAAAAGTCATTTGGAAGTTCCGATTCCCGAAAATTAACTTTTGAAAAAAAATTGTGAATTTAAAATCTCCAAAAGTTTCCGTAATCTGTTTATGCTTTAACCACCGGGACTATGTGGTAGAAAGTATTATGTCTGTGCTCAATCAAACGTACCAAAATTACGAACTGATAGTAGTAGATGATGGAAGTTCCGATGACAGCGCAGGAGTTATTGAAAGATTTATAAGCCAGTATGCACAAATTAAATTTATCAGACTCGCTAACAATCAAGGTATATGTAAAGCATTTAATACAGCGTTTGCATTAAGCACAGGAGATTTCATTATTGATCTGGCAGCAGATGACCTGCTTCTTCCCCAACGCTTGGAAAAGGGCATCCAAACATTTAAATCTTTATCGGATGAATATGGAGTTGTTTTTAGCGATGCTGAATGGATTGACAAACAAGGAAAACATTTGTATTTCCATTCTGCAAAATACCCTCATCACACTCTTCCCAAAGGCAATATTTATAAAGATGTGATTGAGCGATATTTTATTTGTTCCCCTACCATGATGTTTCGAAGCCAAGTCATTCAAAGGTTGGGCGGATATGATGAATTATTGACGTACGAGGATTTCGATTTCTGGATCCGCTCTTCGCGCCGTTTCAACTATTTTTACAGCCCTGAAGTATTGATTAAGAAAAGGAAATTAGAAAACTCATTGTCGCATACCCAATTTAAGCTTCTCAATAAACAAGGCGCTTCCACGTATCGAGTATGCAACAAAATTCTGGAATTAAATAAAAATCTCGCCGAACGCGACGCGCTGCAACGAAGAATATACTATGAAATCAGGCAAAGTATAAGAACCTTGAATTTAGAATTAGCTTATAAGTATATCCGCCTAGCATTAAAAAATAAATTCCTTCACTATAACGACTAAGAACTGCGCAAATGGGGACAGTCGCACAACTTCAACCTTAAACCTCAAACCCGAAACCAATTCCTACCGCCGGTTATCTTCTCCCATTACCATACTAATATAATTTTCATATCGGCTTAACGCAATAATACCAGCTTCAACAGCATCCAGAATGGCACACTTAGGTTCGTTGATGTGAATACAGCGAGATTGAAATTTACAGTGCAGCCGGAGGTCCCGCATTTCAGGAAAATAATCGGATATCTCCTGGGAATTCATATCAACCAGTCCCCATTCTTTCACACCAGGTGTATCGATCACAAACGTATTTGTATCCAATGGAAACATTTCAGCAAAAGTAGTTGTGTGTTTACCTTTTTCAGAAAATTCAGAAATTGCCCCTACACTCTGTTCAATAATGGGTGAAATCTTGTTTAGTAAAGTTGACTTTCCTACTCCCGAGTGACCCGCTACTAAGGTCGTTTTATTTTTAAGTACTTTGAAGATTTCAATCTGATCGCTATCCAATGCGGAAATCGAAAAACAAGAAACTCCAATGCTTGTGTACAAAGCTGTTAAATTAATTAGAGATTGGAGACCTTCCTCATCCAACAAGTCTTTCTTGTTAAAAACAACTACCTGTGGAATTCGATAAGCCTCCGCGCTGACCAAACACCTGTCAATAAAACCGAGTGATGTTCGGGGAAAGGAAAGCGTTGCGACAATCAACACCTGGTCAACATTAGCAGCTAAAATATGGGAGTGACCCGTTTTCTTGACCGATTGCCTTAATATGTGATTTCGGCGCGGAAGGATTTCTATAATAGATCCTATCTCATGTTCCAGATCCATCAGCACACGATCGCCAACAGCGATAGGGTTGGTTTCTTTAATTCCATCTAGCCTTATCTTACCGCGGACCCTGCAATTATATTTATTCCCATCCGCACCCTGCACATCGTAAAAAGATCCGGTGGAACGCATGACTATTCCTTCCATCATTTCAATAGGTTGCGACAATATTGCATAATCTTTTCCGTAGCCCCCAGATTTTCAAGAATGTATGCCCTCGTGACGTCACATGCCAATAAGAAATTCTCGGGTATGTTCAGCATTTCAAAAGTGGATTTCAATTCATTATAGTCTGTTATCGCAAAGGCTCCGCCACGGTTAATGAGGTCGACAGCTTCCTTAAACTTTTCATAATTTTTGTCGCCAAAAAAAACGGGCACACCGTAACAGGCGGCCTCCAAAATATTGTGAAGACCTTTCCCGAACGCGCCCCCAACATAAGCGTATTCTCCATATCGATAGAGACGCGACAACATCCCAATATTATCAATAATTAAAACCTGGTAGTCGTCGGGGCTAATATTAGTGACGGCGGAGTAACGAATTGATTTTACATGGAGAGATCCCTCAATAGCTTTTAAAAAAGATTCAGAAATTTCATGAGGCGCAATGATAAACTTCATTTTATTTTCATTGATGAAAGGAGTTAACACTGCCAGATCTTCCCCCCAGCAGCTTCCAACAACCATTGTCTTTTGATCGGACTTAAATCTTTTTATGATGGGTAGTTCGTCGCCCTGGTGAACAATTTCATACACCCGGTCGAATCGAGTATCGCCCGCTTTCATACAATGTTGAATATCAATTGAACGCAGCAAGTTTAAGGACACTTCGTTCTGAACAAAAAAATAAGAAAAATTTTGTAAGATGTTTCTGTAGAAACCTCCATATGGTTTAAAGAACATTTGTTCCGGACGGAAAATGGAGCAAATGGATAATAATGGAATATTCCGGGTATGTAAAACGCTTGAATAATGATACCAGAATTCATACTTTACAAAAATAGCAACGGTAGGGTTAGTTATTGAAATAAATTTATTGGCGTTTTGGAAAGTATCCCACGGCAAATAAAACACATGATCGGCATGTGCATAATTTTTTCTAACCTGATAACCTGAAGGGGAAAAAAATGTGACCAGGATTTTTAGACCTGGATTTTCTTTTTTGAGCAGCTCTATGACAGGCCTACCTTGCTCAAATTCTCCCAATGACGCACAGTGTACCCATACGAGTTTCCCTGTATGATGACGAAAGGCAATCTCCAATTCCCGAAAGAGGTTTTTCCTTCCTTTAATAAAAGCGCTGGCTTTGGGATGAAAGAATGCGGCAATGCTGAAACCGAGGCGTAAAAAAAATAGTCCAGTATTGTAAAGTAAGGTCATCAAGGGGCAAAAGTACAAAGCAAACAGTGTATTTCAATTGCGAATACATTTTCCTGCTACCAGCTTTTTCGCCCTCATTAAAATCTTTTGTCAGGGACATCGTTTAGTTAGCTGGAAAATACTTGACGGTTAGAGTGGATTTTGAACCAAAAAGAGTTAAAGAACCGTGAAGCGTGCTGCTAGTAAGGAATTTTCATCAATGCAACGTTAAAGCAACTCTGTAAGATTTTGGCAGAATTTGCTAAATGGAAGTGTTATTAAAGCTCTTATTTTAAATCGTTAAATACTAACTAATGACCTCACAACCTGTACGTTGTTTTACTATCGCGAGAATTTTTCTTGCTGTTTCTATTTTTGCTCCGTCATTAACCTATGCCCAGAATGAAAACGACATTGTGGACTTTCTAAACGCAGGTAAAAACGATGGCGAAAAACTCATGCAGGCTTACCTCAATCCAATGATCGAGGGGGTGTCGTACAGCTTCAACGGTGGTTGGTATCATACAGCCAAAGCCCATAATTCCTTGGGGTTTGATCTGGGGGTTTCTTTAAATGCGGTATTTATACCTTCTTCTAAAAATTATTTTAATCCAGCTGATCTGAATCTTCAGGTAGCTCAGTTAAGTACTCCAGCATCGGGAAAAGCACCTACTATTATAGGTCCAAAAGATCCGACTCTTTACAGTATGGATTGGGATAACAATAACATTCCCGATGGTCCTACATTTAGCGGCCCTGAAGGGCTGGACTTCAAAAAGAACATTAAAGTGAGGGGCGTAGTGGCCCCAACAGCACAACTTGGCATAGGCATTTATAAAAACACGGATTTAAAAATCAGGTGGATGCCCGAGGTAGATGCCGGTTCTTCTAAAGTAAAACTATTGGGCTTTGGGGTCCTCCACGACGTAAAGCAACATATTCCAGGAATTAAGCATTTGCCATTTGATCTTTCAATGTTAGTAGCATTCACGAACATCAAAGGATCGACAGATCTAACAGGAGGTTCTATACCGGGAGGCAGTGCTACGCAGCCCCAACTTTTAAATTATACTATGAATGCCTGGATTTTTCAAGCACTGATATCCAAGAAAGTATCCGTTATCACCTTCTATGGTGGAATTGGATACAATACCATAAAGACAACTGCTGACCTTACCGGGACTTATGTTATACCGAGCAGTTCCGTGGGTTCAGAGACTTTGAAAAATCCATTTGCACTAGGTTATAAAAACAAAAGTCTAAAAGTTACTGCCGGTATCCGGTTAAAATTAGGTCCCATTTATTTAAATGGGGACTATTCGTTGCAAGAATACAGTACCCTGAGCGTTGGACTTGGCGTAGCCGTCCGATAATTTTTTGCTTTGGGAAAGAAAGTAGGAGTCAAATCCTACTTTTTCTTTATATTCTGGCTTACATTTTCCTTTTCCATTTTAAACAAGAAAAGCCCCCTCCTGAGCAAAGAGGTAGGCTTTTCAATCAAAAGGCAGACTTTTTACAAAGTTTGCATTATACTATAAATGCAAAAAGTATTTATTACGTAACCTGTAGGTCTTATTTTTGCGGCCTGATAAAATCTATTGAACTGTAAATCAGGTAACTATGAAAAAAATAAAGGTGTTATTCGTATGCCTTGGCAATATTTGCAGGTCGCCCCTTGCAGAAGCAATTTTTAAGGACAAACTCCAGAAAAAGGGACTTAAATCGTATTTTGAGGTCGATTCTTGTGGAACGGCAAATTATCATATTGGAGATTCCCCCGATTCCAGAACCATCGCAAATGCTGAGAAAAACGGAGTAACCATCGATCATTGCGGACGGCAATTCACAGCCAGTGATTTAACCGACTTTGATTTTATTCTTGCCATGGATAAAAGCAATTACCAAAACATTTTACGACTCCTTAAAAACAAAGAACACGAAAGCAAAGTGATGCTTATGCGCGAGTATGATACGATTGGCAAAGGTAAAGATGTGCCTGACCCGTATTATGGCGGGGAGAAAAATTTTCAAGAGGTTTTTGAAATCTTGAATCGCTCAACAGAGAATTTTCTGAACCACGTTCAACAAACTATTTTGCAGAATTCTTAGCCTGAAGTGCCTGGTGTATCAATAATTTTATTCTTTCTGAAACAGGAATTTTTGCAGCTTCTTCAATTCCTTTAGGCGACATTTTTTTCAGGGTCTTTTTTAGAATATCCACCACTTTTGCAGGCTCATGTTTTTCGGTAAATTCTTCCAAGTAATGTTCAATAAAGACAAGGCAAATCACATCTTCGAGGACCTGTGTATCCGGATTGCGGTTTAGCTCCTTTTTAAGAAGAAGAAATTTTACTTTTTCAATTGTTTCCTCATCATACCGGCAACTGATCAATATTTGTTCAGCTAGCTTTGCATGGTGTGTTCTTAAAAAGGTGCGCCACTGCAGATATCCTTTTTTGTCCATTGTATAAGATTCTCTCGGTATCTCCCATCTACCAATGTGCTGACAATGTGCTGCAAGTTTTAGGTACGCGGGAGCTGCGGGAAAAAATTCATTTAACCGGTGGCTCATACGTTGGCCATAGAGCAATTCCTTTGACACCATCTTACCTTCAAACTCCTCCAGATGAGGATCATTCAAGTTGTAGGCATCAAATGTTGTTATTGCTTTTTCGAAGCGATCACCTGGCATCATAAATAATAAAGAGTATTGAAGTGATAAAGCTAATCAATCTCTGGCAATGGCTCTAATTTCAGAATGAACCATACTATTTTGAAGCGCAGATTCGGCAACAACATTACCAATAACAATCACTGCCGGTGAACATATTTTATTTTCAGTTGCACGTTTACAGATATCAGCAGCTGTGCCGATCGTAATTTTTTGCCCGGGTAAAGTAGCTTCCTGTATCAATGCCATGGGCTCATGTGGAGACCGTGCTTGTTGGAAAAGCAATGCAATTTTATGCAGGTGGGTCATTCCCATCAGAACAATAACAGTAGCAGAAGATTTCGCCGCCAATTCAAGATCATGGGACATTTCTCCAGACGATAACGTACCGGTAACTACCCAAAAGCTTTCGTTTATGCCACGTTTCGTCAATGGAATACCAGCCGCCGAAGGTGCCGCAATCGAACTTGATATTCCTGGAACTACTTCCACCGTTATACCTCGTCTCATAGCATATTCCATCTCTTCATGTCCCCGGCCAAAAACATTGGGATCGCCTCCTTTAAGTCTAACAACATTAGCAAACCGGATCGCATAAAAAACAATAAGCTGATTAATCTCTTCTTGAGGAAATTGCTTTTTTGCCCTACGCTTACCCACATAAATTTTTCTGCAACCGCAAGGCGCATGCTCTAATAATTCCGGCGAAGCCAGGGCATCGTAAAGGATGACATCGGCGCTCTGAATCGCCTTCAACCCCTTTAATGTGATTAATTCAGGATCACCCGGACCCGCTCCCACAATCCATAATCTAGGCGACGCCTTTTTCATATTTTAAAAATTTATACGTAATTATACGTATTAATGTGCATGAAATTCAGTACAAAATACGTATTATTACTTAATTATTGTCTATTACGTACTTAAATCGTTTGCAATGAATCGTGTCATCGTCGTGGGGAATGGAATGGTCGGATATAAATTCTGTGAGAAGCTTCGCAGCCGGTCCAAGGAACATCAAATTATAGTTTATGGTGAAGAACCCCGGCCAGCGTATGACAGGGTTCATTTGAGCAGTTATTTTTCCGGCTCTACGGCCGAAGATCTTTTAATGGCACCCGTTTCCTGGTATGTCGAAAATAATATTCAACTCTTTACAAGTGAGCTTGTCGTTGAAATCAACAGAGAGAACAAAACCATAAAGACACATTCAGGTAAAATTGATCACTATGATTACCTCGTTCTGGCTACTGGCTCAAGTGCTTTTGTACCGACCGTTGAAGGCGTAGAACGGCATGGTGTTTTTGTATATCGTACAATAGAAGATCTGAACCAGATTATTGATTATGGAAAAAAAATAAAAAAGGCTGCTGTCATGGGCGGCGGATTGTTGGGACTCGAAGCAGCTAAAGCGCTGTTAGATCTGGGACTTGAAACGCATGTGGTTGAATTCGCTCAACGATTAATGCCAAGGCAGATAGACGACGCCGGATCTTCCGTGCTTGCCCATAAACTTTCTCAACTGGGCATTACAATCCATACAAATAAGAATACCAAAAAGATTGCTGGTAATGGAAAACTGGAAGGCCTTGAATTTACTGATGGTACTTCGCTATCTCTTGAAATGCTGGTTATCTCCGCAGGTATTCGTCCACGCGATGAGCTGGCCAAAACAAATGGTATAAATGTTCATCCGCGGGGTGGCGTTTTGGTGGATAATTTCCTTCGCACAAACGATGATTCTATTTTTGCTATCGGCGAAGTAGCCGTCCATAATAATCTAGTATACGGATTGGTTGCACCCGGTTATGAAATGGCCGATATCGTCGCAAAACAACTTACCCAGGAGACATCAAAACAGTTTACCGGTTTCGATATGTCTACCAAGCTTAAATTAATTGGCGTGGACGTCGCAAGTTTCGGGGATCCCTTTGGTGAAACTCCCGGCAGTGTTCCCATCGCTTTCCAAGACAAGCGCAACGGTGTATATAAACGCATCAATATTTCCGAAGATGGAAAATATTTAATAGGAGGAATTCTGATAGGAGACGCAAGTCAGTATAATATCTTCCATCAAATGGTGCTCAATAAAATGCTATTGCCTGCCCAACCTGAATCGCTCATCATCGGGTCGCCGGGAAAGAACGAACCCGAGGGAGCTGGTGTGAAAAGCCTACCCGATTCCGCTCAAATATGTTCCTGCGAAAATGTTTGTAAAGGCGATTTGGTCTGTCAAGTTACTGAGCACGGCGCGAAGACAGTTGACGACCTGAAGAAAAGTACCAAAGCGTGTACAGGATGTGGTGGCTGTACGCCTATGGTCAATGATATTTTAAAGATCACCTTAGAATCATTAGGTCATAAAATTAAAAAAACGTTGTGCGAGCACTTTGATTATTCCCGTCAGGAGCTTTATGATATTATCAAAGTAAAAGGGGTAAAAAACTATAACGCATTATTGGATACGGTTGGAAAAGGTGATGGCTGCGAAATATGTAAACCAGCCGTGGCTTCCTTACTTGCAAGTATTTGGAATGAACTAATTGCCGAGCAAGATACCATTCAGGACACCAATGATCGCTACCTGGCAAACATTCAGCGGGGCGGAACCTATTCTGTCGTTCCAAGAATTGCCGGCGGAGAAATCACGCCAGCCAAGCTGATGGCCATTGGAAGAATCGCACAGAAATATGGTCTGTACACAAAAATAACAGGCGGTCAACGCATCGATATGTTTGGAGCGCGCGTGGACCAGCTTCCAGAGATATGGGAAGAACTTATTGTGGAAGGATTTGAAAGCGGCCATGCTTACGGAAAAGCATTGCGCACGATCAAAAGTTGTGTAGGCTCTACGTGGTGCAGGTTTGGGGTTCAGGATTCTGTCTCTTTTGCTATTTTTATCGAAGACCGCTATAAAGGATTGCGCGCGCCACACAAGCTGAAAGGTGCCGTATCGGGCTGCATTCGCGAGTGCGCTGAAGCTCAATCCAAAGACTTCGGGATAATTGCTACTGAAAAAGGTTGGAATTTATATGTCTGTGGTAATGGTGGAGCACGTCCGCAGCACGCCAAATTATTAGTCAACGATGTTGACACGGACACGTGCGTAAAGCTCATTGATCGTTTTCTAATGTTCTACATTAAAACCGGAGACCCTTTAACACGCACTGCAACCTGGCTTAACAAAATGGAAGGTGGTTTGGATTACCTCCGCGATGTTATTGTGAATGATTCGCTGGGAATCGGTGAACAGCTAGAAGCAGAAATGAAAGAGCTGATTGCAAACTATCATTGTGAGTGGAAGAAAGTGGTAGAGAATCCGGAATTAAGATCCCGTTATAAACACTTCATAAATGATGAAGAAACCGATTCTACACTTTCGTTTGTGGAAATGAGAGAACAAAAAATCCCAATAGATTGGAACAAAAAGTCGGCGTGAGTTACACCGCCAAATTTAAACGGATAGAGTATGAAAAATGAAGTTATGATTAACTCAACGCCAATTAACCCTTCATCGGAAATGGATGTAAATAAAGTGACGGATAGCAATATTAAAGTATGGTTTAAAGCAGCGCGAGTACAGGATTTTCCGCAGGACGGGGGAGCTTGTGTAAAGTACAAAGACCTGCAAATCGCCGTATTTAACTTTACTCGCCGAAATGAGTGGTATGCTTGTCAGAATATGTGTCCTCATAAAATGCAAATGGCACTGTCGCGAGGTATAATCGGTTCTCATAACAGTGAGCCTAAAATTGCCTGCCCTTTTCATAAAAGAACTTTCTCCTTAAAGACAGGTGAGTGTCTGAACATGGACGAATGTGCTATAACGGTTTATCCTGTTCGTATTGAAGACGGATATGTTCATATCGGATTTACCGCATAACGGTTACCATGCGCGTTAAATTCTCTCTTTCCCCGGATCTCAAAATTTGTAAAAAAACTGAATACCTTATCCTATACCATTACGATTACCTCATCAATTAACAATCATATCATCGTAATTTTGAAATATAATAAGCTCGGCTATAGCGGAGATGAAAAGGGGTATGTAACTTTCCCGTCAAATGACATTAGACTTCAATCCTGAGAGTAAGTTAACCTTTAATCGCTTTAGCAAATTAGGTGTCTGGTATGTATTTGCCTTGAGCGTCATTGCAACTGTATCCATTATTGGGCAGGTGTTAATACAAAATCATCTTCAGAATCAAATCAGTGATTCACGGGTGGTTAATCTTGCTGGTACGCAGCGTTATAAAAGCCAATGGATCGTAAAAATGTCTTTACTTCTATATACCGACATCGAGCACAAACATTTTCCAGATAAAATTAAAACGCTCGAAAAATTATTAGAGGACTGGAAAAAAGGGCATTATGGATTGCTGAATGGAAATGAAACGCTGCATCTTCCAGGTGCGAACAGTGAAACAATAATTGCAATGTTCAAAGATCTTGAACCCTATTTTATCAACGTATACAATAGTGCGAATCACATTATAGAATATAAAAGCGGAAATCTGTCTGATACGACAGATCTCCAACAGACAATAAAAACGCTGCTCAACAACGAGACCATATTTCTGGAAAAAATGGATCGCATTGTTTTTCAATTTGATTCTGAAGCGCGAGAAAAAGTAGCTACACTAAGCAACCTTGAGTACATCTTGTTGGCCATCTCGATTATCGTCATTTTTTTAGAGATCTTATTTGTATTCCGACCTACTACCCTACAGGTCAACAAGACCGTAAACCAGTTGATCACTTCAGAAAAAAATGCGAAGCAACTCAGCAAAGAAATCGGCGCATTGTATGCATCCCTTGAGAAATCGTACGAACAGATATCAAATATTAATCTCCCCGTCGAAAATCCCCGACTATTTGCCAAAGCCGATAAGGGCGGCAACATCATAGTTGTAACCGACTTGTTAGAAGACCTTTCTAAGAAGGAAATAAATGCCACGGGTATGCCACTCTCCCATCTCTTTCAAGGAATGGAAAATCCTGGAGACTGGATGGATGAAGTAGTTGAGACAGTGTCTGAAGGAAACCATTGGCAAGGGGAAATATATTTTCACGATGCAACAGGCGGGGATTGTTGGATTGACATCACCATAACACCGGTATACAGTGAACAAAATGATATTGAGGAGTTACTTATTTTAGGGACAGATCTGACCATGCGAAAATCCGCGGAGCGAAACATGAATGTTAAAAGCAGAGCGGAGATCGAAAAGAAAATTAATCAGCAAAAATTCAGATCAGTCCTTATTCTCGAAGGACAGGAAGAGGAGCGGAAAAGGATAGCCATGGATATTCACGATGGAATTGGACAAATGTTGACTTCGCTGAAATTCCAAATTGAATCGATTAATTTAAAAGAAAGCGAAAAAACACAGACTAAAATTTCCGAGATCGATATTCTGATAAAACAAATAATCAAAGAAGTTAGAAAAGTAACGTTTAACCTTAAGCCAACTGTTTTAGGGGATTATGGCCTGCAAGCTGCGCTGAATGTTTTCACACAGGAAATTGGAAAACTTATTGATATTAAATTAATTTACAGAACCGAAGGTGAGTTATACAGGCTTCCACAAAAAATCGAAAACAACATTTTTAGAATTATACAGGAGGCAATTAATAACGCCATTAAATATTCACAGGCACCAATTATTGAAGTATTTTTACAGCAGACTGAAAATGATTTAGCCATTGTCGTAAGAGATGAAGGCATTGGTTTTGATCCGAAGATTGTCGAAGGTAGAAGTGTTAACATTGAATCAGGACGTGGTTTTTTTAATATGTATGAGCGAACAGAATATGTGAATGGCCATCTTGAGATCATATCAGATCCAGGAAAAGGTACAACCGTTACATTGACTGTCCCGATGCGAAGTGCGGTACTTGTAGATTAAAAACGTACAAATTATGGAAAAAATAAGCGTTGTATTGGCGGATGATCACGTGTTGGTGCGCAAAGGAATAAAAGCAATGCTTGAGTCTGATACTGAAATTGATGTCGTAGGCGAGGCAAGCAATGGGGCGGAGGCATTGAAAGTAGCTAGGGAGTTAAGGCCCAATATTCTTATCCTCGACATTCGCATGCCCGAAATGACGGGGCTTGAAGCGGCAGCGCAATTAGATCAATATGCACCCACAACAAAAGCTGTAATCCTTTCTATGCATGATTCTGAAGAGTATGTGCTGCGGGCACTTGATTCAGGCGCCTATGGATATTTGTTAAAAGACACGGACAAGAATGAATTTGTGAAAGCATTGAAACAAATCCACAGTGGCAATAAGTATTTTAGCGGGGCAGTATCTAACGTATTGGCTAACCGTCTGCTTAGAACCCAACCTCAGACACGTCCTGCGCCCGTTGACGATCCCTACAGCTTGACCCGACGCGAAAAAGAAATCCTGAGAATGGTGATTGACGGGCAACACAACAAACAAATTTCTGAATCCTTTGGTAAAAGTGTACGCACCGTAGAAACACACCGCTTCAATATCATGAAAAAGCTAGGTGTAAACAATGCGATTGATATGGTGAATAAGGCAGTGAAGGAGAATCTTGTGTAGCGGGTCTCCGGTTAAAAGTTAATCGCAGCAAGCAACCTTTGGGTATTTCCAAATTTGACGGCTGGCAAGGTGGTTACGGAGCATCACCAATTCAATTAAAGAAAAAATATTTAATTGAGTATATCAAAGCTGAAAAGTTCACCATCGATTGGAAGTTGTTATGAGAATATGAAAGGCTGTTGATTGAGAATGACGTCCAGTTCGATGAGCGTCATTTATTGTGACTGTACTTTCAAAATGGAAACATTAAACCCCTTCAGGGTTTTGTACACTATTCCCATCGTTACCCTGAGTTGCACTCAGGGCTATTCACATTGAAGCCTTTCAGGCTTCGTTATATCAAAATTTATTTTGGCCACGTGCGACTTCATCGGGGAACAATTTGAACGTTCTACGTCGCGAATGGGTGCGGCGTGGTGACAGGAATTGCATAAACAATCTTCCTTGTGATGAATTGTGATTTTCATTGCATATTAACATCCTACTCTTAAAGGGTTTCAGCCCAGGGCTTCAACTCGAATGTTACCACAAAAAACTTCATTTCCTCCTCATGCGTTCGTGTTGGAACTCATGGAAGCCCGGAGGGCTTCAATTTTGAATAGCCACCGGCGAAACCGGTGGGGAGAATTATACATGTGACCTAACCCTGGAGGGGTTAAACGTTTCGAGCCATCAAATTTAACTATGAGCAGTCTCGTCAGATTCCTATCAGTTTGTCTTAGGTACAACCCAGTATAGCAGATCAGCAATGCGAAAAACCATACAAGTACATTTGCAATTATTAAAAACCATAACGCAAATTGTACCCGTTAATGATGTTTCCCACCGTATTCATATCCTGACTGATTTACATTCTTCAATCTCACTTGCCGATTTTATCAAAATATCAAGGTGGCCTTTCAGGTCTTTTTTTACCCCTCGATAGGTTCCATTAATTCTCAGAATGATAAAGACTCGGTTTATGATAATGTTAAACTTTTAACGTATATCTCCTTTACCATCCCTATTAACGATTAACGGACAACCTCCCTCACCTACCATTTCCCCTCGTTCACCTACGGTACGCCGGTGCCGGCCTATTCGCTATATCCCTGGAGCGCGATTCTCGCGTTATTTAAATCATCAAACAAAAAACAAGAATGGAAACGCAAGAAAACAGCAATAAGAGTCTCGAATCGGGTAGAAACCAAAATCCCCTGGGCAATGGACGCGTTCTAGGCGGATTGATCGTCGTGGTAGTAGGTGTTATTTTTTTGGCAAGGCAAGTTGGAGTGGAATTTCCCTATTGGTTTTTTTCCTGGCCAATGTTTCTTATCGGCATTGGATTTTTCGTGGGTGCACGCCATTCATTCCGAAATCCTGGCTGGATGATCCCGGTACTTATCGGTAGTGTCTTCCTTCTTGAGGATCTTCTTCCGGATATTGAGATAAAACAGTTTATCTGGCCGATTATCATTATCGCCATTGGTCTTTTTATGATCATCCGCCCAAGGGGTAGAAACCGGGGCGGAGATTATTGGAAAAGATGGGACAAGAATCACGGCTCCTCGGCTGAGTATTTAGCAGATAGTGGTTTTGATTCCGTTACCATATTTGGTGGTGATAAAAAACAAGTGATCTCAAAAGATTTTAAAGGCGGCGAAACATTCTGCGCCTTTGGAGGTGTGGAACTTAACTTAACGCAGGCCGATATAAATGGAACAGCAGTAGTCGAAGTTGTCCAACTGTTTGGCGGGACAAAAATTATTGTACCTCCCCATTGGAAAATACAAACTGATGAACTCGTTTGCGTCTTCGGAAGCCTTGAGGACAAACGTCAAACGCACGGCAGCGTGATCGATGGAACGAAAGTCCTGGTGATAAAAGGTACTTGCATGTTTGGAGGTATCGAGTTAAGAAGTTATTGATTATGTATGTCATTTTAATTATCATTCAAGTATTCCTTATGAACTGGTACCTAACTAAAATAGTATTCAATATTGCGGCTGACAAAAACACCAACCAGTTTGATGAACAACTTCGTTTGGTGTCAGCAGAAAGCAAGGACGAAGCTTTCCTGAAAGCACGTGCCTTAGGCCTTCGCGAAGAAGACACATTTTATAACGATAGGATGAAAGAAGTAAAATGGGAATTTATCAACGTCTCCGAAATCATCCCCATAAATAAACTGGAAGATGGTATTGAATTATATTCCCGTATTCATGAAACAGAAGAGGCGAGATCGTATATTAACTTTGTCCATCAGAAAGCCATTGCCCTTCGAAAGAAGTCAAGGTTATTTTACTAATCGATGCAAACTTTATCCATTAAGAATTTTTCGTCAAGCTACCTGGTGATGAGTTATCTGGGGTGGTGGATTATCTGGATTGTGCTGCAAACACTCGTATTATTTAATACCGGAATCTTGACTTGGTATGCGTCCATAAACGATGCCGTTATTACGAATGTAATTCTTGCACTCGGTGGTTATGTGATGATTTCCAGTATTCGGTTTTATCATCCCCGCCAAATCTTACGACTTACGTGGAGCATTGGCCTGGCTTTAGGATGTGTTTTTCTGATTCGTTGGATCGCATTGCAGCTGCTTACGACTGAAATAGGGTATCCTGAATTTCTGGAAAAGTCGATGATTGTTCGCGGTCTCTTCTCCTGGTTAATGATCAGCATCATTACCATTATGAGCTGGATGTGGTTTTATATGCGTGAGCAACAAGAAATAGAAAGCAGAAAAACGACTACTGAAAAACTTGCCCGTGAAGCAGAACTATCCAAGCTAAGACAGCAGCTCCAGCCACATTTTTTATTCAACAGTCTAAACTCAATCAGTGCGCTTATTGGGACAAAACCGGAAGAGGCGCGAAAAATGATTCAGGAACTATCCGATTTTCTGCGAGGAACAATCAAAAAAGATGACCAGCAGTTCGTAAATCTGGAAGAAGAACTAAAACACTTACAGCTCTATCTCGGAATTGAGAAAGTACGTTTTGGTTACCGGCTGAAAACCGAAATAACGCAAGAGGAACAAACCGATAAAATGTTACTTCCTTCTTTGTTATTGCAACCCTTAGTCGAGAATGCTATAAAGTTTGGGTTGTACGATACCATAGGCGAAATCACGATCCGACTGAATGCGAAAGTGGTCGATAGCCATCTTTATATTCGGATAGAGAATCCCTTTGATCCGGAAACTTCTCGACCACAACCGGGAACAGGCTTCGGTCTGAATTCCGTACAACGGAGGTTATACCTGCTCTACGGTCGAAACGACTTATTATCGACACAGCAAAAAGATACTGTTTTTACCACTGAACTTAAAATACCGCAACTTGCATGATAAAGGTTATTCTTATTGACGATGAGCCGCTGGCGCGCAGTATTGTAACAGAATATTTGCAAGCTTACCCCCAATTCCAAATTGTACAATCCTGCAACGATGGATTTGAAGGCGTTAAAGCGATCACACAGCATAAGCCTGACTTAATTTTTCTTGACATTCAGATGCCGAAGATCAATGGTTTCGAAATGCTCGAGTTAATTGAACAACCGCCCTCTGTCATCTTCACAACCGCTTTTGATGAATATGCCATAAAAGCCTTTGAATCTCACGCTATTGATTACCTATTAAAACCTTTCGGCAAAGAACGATTTGATAAGGCGCTTCAGAAATGGTTACAACAAAGGACTCAAGCTCCTGTAAAGCAAACACCCACGGCGTTGCTCAATGAAGAAATCCGGCAGCCAGAAGAACGCAATCGCATTGTAGTAAAAGAAGGGAGCAACATTAAGATCATTCCGGTTCACGATATTTTGTACATCGAAGCATACGATGATTATGTTAAGATCTTTACGCAGAAAGAAATGTTTCTGAAAAAGAAAACCATGAGTTTTTTCGAACAAAGTTTAAATCCCTCTCAATTTGTCCGCGTGCATCGTTCTTACATTATTCCCCTGTCTCAGCTCACCAAGATTGAGCCGTTGGAAAAAGATACGCATATTGCCTTGCTGAAAAATGGATCGAAAATTCCGTTGAGTAAAAGTGGATATCTAAAGTTGAAAAGTGTTTTAGGGATTTGAAAAAAACAGAATTAAAATTAGTTCCATGCTTCTACAACGATAGTTTTTTTGGTTCCACTCAGATTACGCAACTATCTTTAGCCATAATGAATCAGAGCAATCATCAATGAAATCTACTTTCTTTCTACCGTTTATTTTTTTAATCAGTATCTCCCTCATTGGTTGTGGAGGGTTTATCAGTCATATACAGAAACGAAAAGCAGTGAAGAGCGGCTATGTCACGCAAAAAGGTTTCACTAAAGAAATCCCTTTTGAAGAATATACAAAGGGTAAATATATTATTTTGGCTAAGCTCAATAATTCTACAAAAACTTATCGTTTTATTGTTGATACAGGAACATTGTTTGCGTTATCAGCTGAGGCTGCTGACGAATTGGGCCTGATAAAAAAGGAGAAACACCCAAACATTAATCAAAGTCACCTCCACTTAAAGTTAGACAGTGTGGATATCGAAGGGTTACATTTTTATAAGGTTGGTGTTGCAATACTCGATCTTAACGCCGATCCCTATTTATCAAAATGCGCTAAAATAGATGGATTAATAGGGACAGCAATTTTGAAACATTTTGTTTGGCAATTTGATACTAAAAATAAAAAGATACTAGTGTCTGATACCTATAACACACAGCCCACTTCCTCAGATGCTATTCGATTACCTTTCTCAACCGATCATTATAATCGTGCATTAGTTAAGTGTACATTCCCAAATGGAAAGAGCAAAAAATTTATTTTCGACACAGGGGGAAGTGGTTTTATAACGAATGATAAAGCGATATTCTTTGACCTCAAAGATCGGGCTCCTTACCTTACAACTTATGGGTTGTCGAGCTACGGGTGGGACGGCCCTCAATACGACACAAGTTACACTGCTAAAATTAGCAACTTCAAGGTGGCTCATCTGTCATTAGATACCGCAGAGGTATTATTTTCAAATTACTGGGATAACCACGTGGGCTGGGGATTTCTACAAAATTACAAAGTCACATTTGACTGGGGGAAAAAAGAAATTTTACTTGTCCCTTATGAGCAACGGACCCCTGTTAGTAATCCCTTGTCGTTTGGATTTACTCCTTTTGTCCACTTAGATAAGAAGTCTAATCAGCAGTGGCTAGTTGTTGCATCTATCATAAAAGACTCGCCGGCATATCATGCCGGAATGAAGCTAGGTGACAGGATTGTTCAAATTGCGGCTGCAGATTATGAAGTGGTTAAAAATTATTGTGAGGTATTTGAAGGAATCTCTCTTGGACCAGATGAAAATGAAACTACGTTAACAATTTTAAGAGATGGAAAAAGGATGACAGTAAATCTAAGAAGAGATCGCCTTTATAAAAAGTAAAAAGGATTCACACAATCCTAAATTCCGAACCTGTCATATAATTAACATTAGACAAAAATTATCTTTCGTGGCAGCAAAGCGAACCGCATCAGCTGTTTGCCGGATTCTTAACTATATTTTTTTTCAGACTTAACCTCGCCAAAAAGGCACTGATGATCGTCAACACCGACCCGGCGATCATAGCGGCTCCAGGAAAGTAAATGTCGGATCCAGGTTTTGAAAAATAGTAGAACAACCATGTCATCAGCAATGGACCAGCGATCGAAGTCAAGCTAATTAAACTTGTTAAAGCACCTTGCAATTCCCCTTGTTGATTTGCTGGAACTTGCCCCGACATAATGCCTTGTAAGGAGGGTCCCGCAATTCCACCTAAACAGTAGGGAACTATAAAAGCGAACATCATCCAACTTTGAGTGGCCATCCCAAATAGTAAAAAGCCGATAGCATATAAGGACAATCCGATGTAAACGCTACGCTCTTGTCCAAGCTTGGGGATAATGAAACGAATGAGCCACCCCTGAACAAAAGCAACCATCAAACCCACAAAGGCAAGGGAGTATCCAACCATTGTTTCATCCCACTTATATTTTTCTATGGTGTAATACGACCACGTACTTTGGACCGCGTGGCCCGCGACATAGATCAACACAATAGAGGCTACGAGACCAAGAATGACTTTGTAGCGAAGAAAAAAATTAAGAGATCCCAGCGGGTTGGCACGCTTCCATTCAAATTTACGGCGATGCTCCAATTTGAGCGATTCGGGTAAAACGAAATAGCCGTACAGCCAATTGATAAGCGTAAGAATTGCGGCAGCAATAAACGGCGCACGTAATCCGTATTGAGCTATCACCCCACCCAGTGCTGGACCAATAATAAAACCTAGTCCAAATGCCGCACCTATTATCCCAAAATTTTGAGCGCGTTTCTCTGGTGTACTAACATCTGCGATGTAAGCGGAAGCGGTCGTAAAGCTGGCTCCCATAATTCCCGCAATGATTCTACCAACAAATAACCATAAAATGGTTGGTGCAAAGGCGGTCAATAAATAATCTAATCCGAATCCAAATAGCGAAATTAATAAGACCGGCCGTCGTCCGTATTGATCACTAAGGTTACCCAACACCGGCGAGAAAATAAATTGCATAATAGAAAACGAAGCTACTAACCATCCCCCGTACGCAGCAGCTTCCGGGATACTTACATGCATAAGCTCGCTGATCAAATTTGGAACCACGGGAATGATTACACCGAAACCAATAACATCAATGAGTAACGTAACAAAGATGAAACCCAACGCCGCATTCTTATTTGCCATAGGAAAATTTTGGCCCAAGGTAAAAGCAATTTTCGAACTGTAGCTTATTATTTGATTTCAAACTGCCAGTTAATTGGTCTTCCTAACGCTTTCATCAGGTTGAGTTTCTCTACTAATTTATCTTTTTGCTTCATTGGACATATGATTTTTAGTTGACAGCTCTCCGTGAACTCCTGCTCCCTAATTTTTACATTTAATTCTCTCATCAGGAGCATAACGTCCGATGTCACCAAATAATCAAAAGTGATTTCTAATTCTTCTACCACTTCTTTTTCAACAATGATGGCTTTCCTCAAGGCATCTTCAGCAGCTCCCTTGTAAGCGCTTATTAATCCACCAACTCCCAGTTTTACACCCCCAAAGTATCGAACAACAACAATCAACACATTCGTTATTCCCTTCGAGCGTATTTGTCCGAGAATGGGATCTCCCGCAGAATGATTGGGCTCTCCATCATCGGACGTTCGGAAATGACTTTTTTCAGGTCCCAACATCCAGGCATAACAATGATGGCGCGCATCAAAGTACTCTTTTTTTAAACCTGCTATCCTTTCCTTTATTTCCGTTTCCCTATTCACCGGATACACAAAAGCCAGGAATTTACTTCCCTTTTCTTTGTATAATCCTTCGGTGGCATATAGCGGGGTGTGGTAAGAATAGACAGGCATGTAACCAGATTACTGATAATTACGTCAAAGTAAGAGAAATAATGGATCAACGATGCAACCTTCGGTCCGTGAAAAAAGTCTGTTATAATTACAAGTCCTTAAAATCGAGAAATTAACGCCATAATAATTATGAAAAAACAAGCGCTCATTCTTTCCATATTGATGCTTTGTTCCTTCCTGGTGACCCAGGCACAAACTAAAGAAACACGCAACGTCGCTACGTTTACGAAAATTTCATTTAGAGTTCCTGGCAAAGTATACGTCAGGCAAGGAAGTCCTCAAAAGGTTGTAATTGAAGGCAAAAAAGAGATATTAAAAGAAATAGAAACAGAGGTAGAAGGCAGCCGCTTAGTTATTAAAACGGAGGACAAGTGGGACTGGAATTGGGGCGATGATGACGAAGTAATTGTTTATGTTACGGTCAAGGATATCGATGGACTGAGTGTAGGAGGCTCCGGAGATCTAATAGGCGAAACAAAAATTGTGACCGATGACATCAATCTCAATGTCAGCGGCTCGGGCAGCATGAAAGTAGAAGTTGATGCTTCGGGCGATATGGAGGGAGATGTATCGGGCTCAGGTAATATTGAAATTCGTGGAAAATGTAAAAGTCTTAGTAGCGATGTAAGCGGATCGGGAAAAGCGATACTATCCTTAGCCATTTCTCAAGAAGCTGACTTTGGAGTTTCGGGATCCGGGAAAATCGAAGCAAATGGCTCGGCGTCAAGTGTTAAAACATCGATCAGTGGATCAGGAAAGGTATTAGCTGCCAACCTAGAGACCAATAGCTGTGAAGTTCGTATCTCCGGATCTGGCGACGTGGAGATCAACGTAAAAA
>CAZAHL010000045.1:0-30715 GCA_964484845.1 uncultured Chryseolinea sp.
AATATTCCGTTTGCGGAGCGGAGTTTCGTGCGGTTTGGAATTTCAGGAGGAGCAACTTGGAACAAAATAGACATGGTAAAGCTTGAAGGGTTTTCGGATGATGCACTTACAAAAATTCTCAATAGCAACACGTATCTTCTTGGAAATGCGGGGATTTCATTTAACATGAAATCATTTCATGTAGGGGCATCACTTCCGTTGCTTTTCAAACCAGCTTATGTTAGTCAAGATGCTTTCACTGTCACGGAAGTAAAGCCTTTCGAAGCCTTTGTCGTCCACCTCAGCAACCGTTTTTACTTTAATAATAACAAGCATGTTTTCGAGCCTTATTTGCTATACCGAGTTAATACAGGATTGCCTGCTCAATTTGAATTGGCAGGAGTTATACATCTGAATCATATAGTCTATCTCGGCGGTTCTTACAAACAGGATTTTGGCATATCAGCTCTTGGTGGAATAAAACTAAAAAATACATTTGCGTTTGGCGCCTCTTACAGCATTAAAAATTCAGGCATAAATGAACTTAATAGCCCAACGTATGAAGTCCACTTGGGATTTTTAATAGGCAGAAACAAAAAGGGAGCACCAGTTTATTCTTTCATCAACACCCTTAAAGAAAAAGAAAAAAAATCATTGCATAAATCTGCCAGTGAAGTGATTGCTGCAAAACGCCAGCAGGATGAGATAACGCGAAAGAAGAAGTTGCAAGAGGATGCACAAAAAAATAAAGTAGCTAAACCTACCGTTGCGGCTAATAAAACACCAGAAAAAAGCAACAAGCCACCAGCATCACAAACAGATGCTACGCAAACCATTCGAACAGATTCAATCATGCTCAAGCATAAGCCTCGGTTTGATACCGAGAATACAACGTATGAAATGTTAAGTATTCAAACCACTGAGCATACACCTGGTGATGAAAAAGAACGGTTAGAACGATTGACTTTATATGCTAAGAATCCCAAAGAATTACATACTGAATCAAAAGTTCCGAATGGAGACCGTCACGAATACGGTAAAAGAGGAAACCATCAAAAAGAATTACATGTAGGAAATTATGTCGTCGGGGGGATTTTTAAAGGAGAGGAGAATGCACGGCATTTTTCCGATGGTCTGAAAAAACTACGCTTTAAAGCTGGATACGGCTATTCAACCGAAAAAGGTGTGTGGTATGTTTACGTGTTCAGCGCAGACGATATACATAAGACAAGGGACGAGCGCGACACACTACGAAAGACCAAAATTTTGAGGGACTCGTGGCTTTTAACAGTGCAGTAGGGAACTATGGGGATGAAGTATTTGAAACTTTGCTTGATCTGGTTTATAACCGGGATAAGTACTGTAGTTTTTTCCCAGATACCGCAAATTCAAAAGGTAGAACCCTTATCAACTTACCCTAACAAACGGATATTAATTTCGGGCTCAGGATTTACCAGCACATCTTCACAGCTACAGGTATGGTTCGACCAGGTTAAAGGGAATATTATCACATCCTCAGTCTACAACATTGAAGTAGACGTTCCCCCCAATGCCAGACTAAGCAATATTGAGGTGATCAATCTTACTTCGGGGTTGGCTGCAAAATCGGATTTAAAATTCATGCCCTCTTTTAGTGGAGAATTGTTTGACGCCACAAAATTCACTGCTCCCTTAAGCATTGCATCGACTACTGAGATATGGGATTTATGCTCTTGTGATTTTAACAACGACAGCAAGCCTGACATTGTATCCACTAAATTTTTCAGCCCTTCGAATAGCCTGATGGTTTTGCAAAATCAGAGTGTACCCGGTACTATGCTATTTTCCAAAACGGATCTGATCCTTAGTTTTCCAAGCGATAATGCAGTCTGTGGTGATCTAAATGGAGACGGCAAACCTGATTTAGTTGTATCTCGTTCGGGATCACCACGCAACAGTATTCATGTTTTGCGGAATACCAGTGCGGCGTCCGTAAGTTTTGTACTGGGAATGAATCTTTTTCTTGACGTTGGACATTTTGCAACACGTATCATAATTCGAGACTTGAATTTGGATGGCAAGGCCGAGTTGATCGTGACTAACTCGTTTAACAATGTTTTGTATATTTTTCAGAATACCAGCAGCGGCGGGGCTATATCATTCAATCCTACTCCTATTAAAATTTCTGTAAACGGAGGTGCTACGACGTATGGGATCGAAGTGCAAAATTTTGATAATGATAAGCTTCCTGATATTGCACTAACTCCATTTCAAACCAGTGACATCTTTTTATTGCGAAACCAAAGCGGAACGACTATCTCTTTCGCATCTGCTCAAAAAATTACGCTTACAAGCACACTAAACGGTATCCTATCAGCCGATTTTAACCAGGACAGTAAATTGGATTTGGTACTTACTAGTACGTTAAATAATCAGGCCCATATTCTACTGAACCAAAGTACCGGAAGCACCTTTTTATTTGCAGCACCCCTTAACCTGACAACGTCGAACGGGCCTTGGGGAATAGATGTATCTGACATTGACGGTGATGCAGATCCTGATGTGATCGTAGCGAATCGAAATGAGTCTGTTATGAACGTATTTCTTCATTCGGGGAATTTTACGTCTCCTTCCTTTACTAAAGTAGATATCTCGACATCAAAGCCATCACGCAACATTAAGGCTGCAGATCTGGATGGTGATGGTAAACCCGATTTAGCGGTGACGACGTTTAACGCCGGCGCAGGGATATATACATTGGATATTTTGCGTAATATAAATTGTCATCAACCAAAAATCCTAAATGACCAGCCACTAACGATTTGTGCGGGACAGACCATTCGTCTCCAGGCTATCCCTGCAAGTAACGTCACCTTTATCTGGAAACAAGCCGGATCTACTGTAAAATCAGGCGTCGATCCTTTCCTCGATGTTACGGTTGCTGATACGTATACCGTAACAGCAGTTGGAGAGGGAGGAACATGTTCAGTCACTTCGGCTCCAATTGTAGTAGGGAGTAATGCCGGAACAGCTCCTGCCGATCCTGTTATTAATACCAGCTCTCCGCTTTGCTCGAGTTCTAATATAAATTTATCTACCGCGGCTGTACCAGGAGGGACGTATTCCTGGACAGGACCAAATAATTTTACATCGGTTCAACAAAATCCGATCATTAATAATGTAGGCATAGACCAAGCTGGAAAGTACAGCCTACAGGTTGCTGTGGGAGCCTGTAAAAGTAATATTGTATCCTATACCGTAGACGTTGTAGATCTGGAGGATCTGTCAATTATTAGCAATAATCCCTCGAATAAAATTTGCCAGGGAAATAGCCTAGTTCTTTCTGTCGTCAGTGATCCTGCTTTTACTTACCAGTGGATAAAGGATGGATCTGATATACTGGGGCAGACCACCAATACATTAAACGTCACACAAACAGGAAGTTATAGCGTAAGAGTATTTAATGCCACTGTCAGTTGTACAAAGACGACATTATCTGTTCCAGTGACTGTTTTAACTCCTCCCGTTTCAGCATTTTCCGCGGGTGCGCAGGCTTGTGTTGGCGAGCAACTTACTTTTACGAATCAATCGACAAACGATCCCTTAGTAACTACGGTTATAAGCTGGAATTTTGGCGACGGGAATTCTTCTTCTGCGGTGAGTCCTCTCCATAGTTATAATACAGCTCAAACATTTTCTGTCTCATTGCAGCTAAGTTATTCCGGAGTTTCTGGTTGCTCTAATTCAAGTAATAAGAGTGTGCTGGTAACCAATAGCACCCCGCCGGTAATTTCGGCGACATTCGAAGAAATTTGCCCGCAGGAGAGTTCAACCCTCTCGATCTCAAATGCCTATACAAGTATTAATTGGAGTAACAACGATACGGGTAATGAAATTACCATCAGTTTGCCAGGCACGTTTTCAGTGAGTGCCGTCGATATTAATGGGTGTAATGTGACCGCCGATATCGTTATTAAACCAAAACCTATTCCGGTAATTCAAGTAAATGCATCAAAAAATGTGATAGGGCCGGGTGAATCCGTTCAGCTGGAAGCCATGGGAGCAGATACCTATGAGTGGTCGCCGGCAACCTCATTAAATTCTCCGGCTATTTTTAACCCTGAGGCTACACCAAACCTGACGATTACCTATACCGTTATTGGGCGATTAACCAACGGGTGTAGCGCCGAAAATACAATTACCATAACAGTTGACGACACCAACATTCGTATCAAACCATTGCCGGCATTTTCTCCAAATGGAGACGGTTCAAATGAGCTGTGGACAATTGAGGGTGTTGAAGGTTATCCGGATTGCATTCTTGCTGTTTTCGATGGAAGAGGAAGAAGGGTTTATGAAAAAAGAGGATACAGCAGTGATTGGGACGGAGCCTACCAAGGTAAACCAGTACCAGACGGTACCTATTTTTTTGTGTTTGGTTGCCCGGATAAAAGACCCGTTACCGGAAGTGTTTTTGTGTTTAGATAAGTGAACTATGGTAAAGCATTTGACAAGAAAAAAGGCCCCTATTTTTTTATGTCAATTCGTTATCGTCTTGATTGTTTTGTTTGTACAAATAACTGCTGTTGCACAAAGCAACGTTGAGGTCTGTAACGACAATATAGACAACGATGGAAATGGAATTATTGATTGCAACGACTCCTTTTGCCAATTTGCGGCGAATATCGAACGCGGTTGCCGCTGCTTTGATAATATTGATAACGATGGGGATGGGAAAATTGATAAAGCGGATTCCAATTGTGCTACCTACTACGGTTTAACATTCGTAGGGGAGGGATCTAATTGCAGTATTGTTCCACCCGGTGCAAATACACCTTTTGATCTGGTAGGGGATCCAGCGGTTTCTGGTCAAAACACTTCAGATACACAATCTAAAGTCGCTGTCGGAGATGTAGACAATGATGGTATTCCAGATGTTGTTATTACCTCTAAATGGAATTCGGAGATACGTGTGGTGGCGACAAGCAACGACCAGCCTGACGGCAGCGATGCTGGTGATATTAAAGCGGACTACAACTTGGATGGGAGCAAAATATTTTCCGGAAGCGGAGATTGTGATCCCAAGAATTTACTTTTTGAACACGAAGTTCTAATTGCCGACATCGATGGCAGCGGCAATGCTGAAATTTTTGGTGTAGTAAGTAATCGCAAGGGTAGCCCGACGAGCCCGCCGACCTGTTTTTTCCTTGTAGCGTTTAAATACGGTTCAACCGGCCCAGGTGGATTGGTTCCTCTATACGATGCAATTCAAATTGGAACGGACCGTCCTGGTACCTTTGGCATCGCCGATATGGATGGTGATGGAAAAGCAGAAATTTATATGCGGGATCGCATCTATGCCGCAGAGACGGGTGCGCTTTTAGCGACTGCAAATGGGGATTGGGATTTAGATGTAACATCTGGACCGGTAGCGGTTGATGTTACTGGAGACAATGTCATGGAATTGGTTTCTGGAACTAAGATTTTTACCATACCATCTCTCACTAATCGCAATCCTGCCACCCCAGCAACCTTGTCATTGTACAAGGATATGAACACAATTGGCGCTGACAAATGCTTTGTCAAGTTGATGGACGATCCCGACGAGTATGGCGAAGACACGCACAGTGCCACCAGTGTCGCCGACATCGATCGCGATGGTTTTATGGATGTTATTATTTCCGGAGCGTTGAACAGTGAATTCGGAAAGACATCGGTATTCTACTGGAATGTCGCGAAAAATACGGTCTCCCATTATGAACCTGCGGATCCGATTTATGCAAATGGATGGCCGTGGGGAACTGGCCGCATAAATTTAGGCGATGCAAACGGTGATGGTAAAACTGATTTATCTTTTATAGCTGGCAATCAACTTTTTTGTTTAACAACGGATGCTACAGGTAATCTTGTGCCCTTATGGGCGACGCCTCGAACCATTAACGATTCTCGCTCCGGTGTATTAACGGTCACGATTTATGATTTTGATAATGATGGAAAGCCTGAAATGGTATACCGCGATTCACAAGAAGTGGTCATCATCGACGGCACAACTGGTACGCAGAAGCTTTGGTCCGCTATATGCCAGTCTCATACTTACACGGAAGGTCCAGTGATAGCTGATGTAAATGGAGATGGTGGTACGGATATATGCGTAACGTGCTTTCGAAATACAGCATTTAAAATTGATGGAGGGCTTCAACAACAAGCCCTTGGTGAAGTGAGAATGTTCTTCTCTTCAGGAAACGAATGGCTGCCTACGCGACAAGTGTGGAATCAGCCTGGATATTTTGTCGTCAATGTTAACGATGATCTGACACTACCATTCCCACAGCTTAATCAAAATCTGATTTTTAGTAATAGCCCTTGCCCCAATGGTTTGCCCGGTCCTCAAATGCCGATGAATGTATTTTTGAACCAGGTGCCATACTTAAGTGCTGACGGATGTCCCGTATTTCCGGCGCCTGACCTTTCATTTGTGGGAGACGATCCGGACGCGTTGCCTTACCCGGCGGGAGACCCGCGAAATTTTCCTGCCGTGACAGTGGTTCCTCCCATCTGCGGTAACTTGGATATTAAGGTAAGCTTTAACATCGTCAACGATGGAGATTTGCCCATCTCGGCGAGTATTCCGGTAAGCTTTTTTCACGGAGATCCTACGAAACCTGGCATTACAGCTGACTCACTGCTATTCTCTACGACGGTCAACGTCGTTAACCTGCAGGTTGATGACACAATTACAACGGCGGCGATAGCATTTAATGGGCCGGGTACACCCTTCAGACTTTATATTGTATTGAACAATAATGGTAGTGTGTTACCAGTTCCGGCTACAGGGTCGGTTCCAAATGAATGCCGGATAGACAATAATATTTACGATGTTTTTGTAAATCCCGATCCCTTCACGACGACGATCGAAAAAATTAAAGATAATTTCAAATGTGCTGCGGCCTCGCCTAATACCGGCGAACTACGAGCCCATATTTTTAAAGGTGCCATTGAAACCCTGGACTATAGTCCATATGCTTTCGTATGGCGCGACAGTATCACACAAGCGGTGGTTAGCACAAACTACAATGCAACGGCGCTTCCCGAGGGAAGCTATTCGTTGGTTGTTACCAATACTCAAAAAGGATGTTCATCTCTTCCCATATACCAAAAAGTCATTCGTCTCGGGAATGATCCGGCTGTAAGCATCACCGTGGTTTCGCACCAAACCCAGTGTAGTCCGGAGAATGGAGAACTGTTGGCGGTCATTGCAGGCGGAAATACTGGCTATACATTTGAGTGGTATGATGTTGCGTTGAATCTGTTGGGACAGCCTACAGCTACGGCAAAAGGCCTTAAAGCAGGAAATTACTTAGTTCACGTTTCAAAAGATGGTTGTACCAAGGCATCTCAACCAGCGGTTGTAGATGGTCCTAAAATTCCAGATGCGCAGGCAAGTACGTTGCAGAACGTTGTTAACTGTTTAAATCCGAACAGTGGATCGATTACGGCAAATGCTTTATTCAATACAGTGGTTCAGGATCCAACCAAGTATACGTTCAGTTGGTATTTTTACAACAATACAACCAATACGCAAGGAAGTATACTCCCTCCGTTGTATGGTTCAGGTCAAACTCGTACCGGTTTGCCCATTGGATACTACCAAGTAGAGATAAAGGAGATAAGCACGCAATGTTCTGCAAATCAGACACCGGTTGTTCAGGTAATTGATCAAACGATCTTGCCAACAGCCATTCTTGCGGAGTTAGCACCTCAGACCTCGTGTGATCCGTTAAACCCTAACGGACGACTCACAGCGACTGTCCAGATTGGTGGCATACCCCAAGACCCTTCAGGCTTTACATTTCAATGGTACCGTGGAGACAATACACTTCCCGCAAATCTTCATACAAATGTTTCCGGTATAAATGGAAACACAGCAGAAGCTGTTCCGGGAGGAGGAGTCTTTTATACCGTCAAAGTAACAACGCCAAACAATTGTTCAGATACAGAAAAACTCATTATTACGGAAGATGTAAATCTTCCCGTAGTGACGCTTACCCCCGGTGATAATTCAATTTGCGATCCCGCTTTGGCAGCATCAACCTATAATGGAAGTGTAACGGCGTCAGTAACATTTAAAGGTGTTGCCATTACGGATTTTACAAATTATCAATTCAAGTGGTATGATGGATCACAAACAACGGACCCGGCAATTGCCGTGGCAAACGACAAGAACCCTCTATTAGCACAACTCGAGGGCGGTTTCTACACGGTTACTGCAAAACGACTTGATCTAGGTTGCTTATCAATACCCGATGATGCTGAAGTTAAAAATATAACCGCGTTGCCGGTCATTACAACGAGTGTAAATGCATCTACCAATTGTGATCCTTTAATACCCAACGGATCAGTTTCTGTTACCGATGTAGATGCCTTGGGCATTGGATCGCCCTATGCATTTAAATGGTATAATGGAAATGCTGTGGTGCCGGGCAGTGAAAAATCGTTGGTTGCGGCCTATTCAAATTTGAATGGTGGGCCCATCGCGTTTTTTACGGTGCTGGTGACGAACCAAAATACAGGTTGTCAAAATAGCAAAGTAGTTCAGGTTGCCGATAACCATGTACTGCCTTTAATCAGCCTTGCACCCTCACCCAATACAATTTGCAATCCTGCATTAACGAGCCCTTTAATTGGCTATGATGGAAAGGTGCTGACGACCATAACGAATCAAGGTGTAAACCCCGCTACTGACTTTACTTTTTCGTGGGATAATGGTAAAACCGATAAGGATTTGCTAAATGTTCCGAACGACTCGTATGTCTTAACGGTTACCCATACTCCAACAAAGTGTATTTCCGATCCAGCCACGGCTCAGGTGATCGATCAAACAACACTCCCCGTTATTGATGCCGAAGGAATAGGGTCAACTAACTGTCCTGGCACCAATGCCAACGGTAAGGCTGTCGTCAATTTAATAGACAACAATCCGGTTGGATCACCATTCATCCTGTTGTGGCACACTGGTTCTGATATTACAAGCCCTTTAGTGGGTGAAACGAATGCTACTTTGAATAATCGTCAGGGTGGGATAGGGGAGTTTTATACGGTCTTGGTGACTAACCAGGCCAAGGGTTGTCAAAATACTTTTATAGTTGAAATACCAGATGATAAGGAATATCCCGTGGCAACCTTATCCGCGACGGACAATACTATCTGTACTGGAACAAAGGATGGTACTGCTTCATTGGCGACGCTAACCTTTGCCGGAGCTCCTGTTGCTTCGCCTTATGGGGGCTATACTTTTAGCTGGTCTACCGGTGGCACCGGAACTTCAATCAATGCGTTGGCTTTGGGCACGTACGTTCTTGAAGTAACAAAAACCGATGTGGGATGTACTTCAGCACCGGCTCTGATAGAAGTAAAAGATGATTTATTTACACCGCCTTTGAATGTTGTGCTTGCTGATCAAACATCCTGTGACGTGAATAATCCTAATGGGATGTTAACAGCAACCATCGATGAGACTTCGATAGGAGGCGCCTTAAACGTTAATTCTGGATATGGTTTTACGTGGCAGAATAACGGACCTACACAACCACTTAATTTGCCAGGTGTGTCTGTAACTACAACTACTGCAATAAATGGTCAAGTAAATAATTTGGTCGGTAATTTATATTACAGTGTTGAAGTTACGCGTAATAGCACAGGTTGTAAAAATACGGAGGTTATTTTTCTGCCCGAGACAATCACCTATCCTGAAGTTGTTGTGGCCAGCACGGATCCTGTAACCCGATGCGATACTCCAGATGGTTCCATGGAAGCTAACGTTGGGGGTATTGTCGCAGGGTATACATTTTACTGGCTTGCTGAAGTAGGCGCTAATCAAACGGGTTTAAATACAACGGTTATAAATACGGCAACGGACAATTTTATAGACAATGGTATTTATCCGAATCTTATACCTGGATATTATACGGTGGTCGCAAAGAATAATTTAACTACATGTTTATCCCAACCCGTAACACGCGAAGTAACCAATGCAATTATTCAAACTTCCATTGCTGTAACACTTGGTCCTTCGTTTCCTGCAACTTGTAGTGATGCCATCGGTGAAATGACAGCTACTGTTACAGGTGGGTCTGGAGGTACCGTTGATTTACGTTGGCACTATGGCGGACCTTCAAATGCCAATATCAATTTTTTTGATAATCCCCCGCAGTTTGTGGCACCAAATGACGTTGCATTTGCGTCAAGCTTGGCTCAGGCGATCCCTGCTGTGTCGCATATCATTAACCTGGAATCTAAAACGTATACCGTGGTCGTGAAGGACAATGGCAACGGATGTGGAAATTATAAAACCGTTTTTCTTCCCTTTCAGGATGCCCATGATATTGACGAGACTCTGACACCTTCTTCCATTTGTCCATATACTATTGGCAATGGGGAAATTGACGTTGAGGTAGCAAGCATTCCAGTTTTTCCAGCAGGTTTAACTTTCCAGGATTTTTCATATAGCTTATATAGTGGTGAGAATCCAGATCCGGCGAAATTAATTAACCCGCCCGGAACAGTAGGGCCAGGCGCCGCAGTAAGCGTTCCGATGAACTATGCTTCTTTGGCCCCGGGTAAATATACGATCGAAATAAGACAGGAATACGGAAGCCGGTGTCCGGTTTATGAGGTTGTCGAAATTGAATCGCTTGCTTTGCCGCCTTTGATGGATATCGTAGGTTCGCTCCAAGCAAATTCAGCCTGCGATGTCAATTTTGCAGACGGCGCTGCCGAAATTTCCTTAAGCCAAGATCCGAATGATGTTACCGTTGGTTTCCCATATAACCTGGTGGTTAGTCCCGCGCCGCTGAGTGCCTTTACAAATCCAATTCCGGCAGCCGCTAATTATACGATCAGTGGACTGAAATCCAGTACGGATGTGGCTCAGTATTCAATAAAAGTTACGTCATCAAATCAGTGTTTCACCGAACGGTTCATTTCAATCCCTGACCAACCGGCTATTGCTGAAATGGTTGATGGTGACATTGGCCGCACGGCAGCAGCGTATTGTAATCCAGCATTGGAGCAAAGTGCCCGAATCGAAGTTTTAAATCTTTCCATTGTTAACGGTCCGGTTGATAATCTGAGCGATTATAGGTTTGATTGGTATTCGGATGGGGGCCTTGCAACCAATGTGCTGACCTCGATGGGTAATGGAACAGCCGTGGAGGGTGGTGAAATACTTTCTAATAATGGCGTGTCACCGGTACCCTCATCGCCCGTAACGTTTGGATCGTATTGGGTTGTAGCGAAGAAAATTAATGCTGGAACAACCGGTGGCGTAGGTTGTTTTAGTGCGCCTTTTAAAGTCGACCTTGACGATGCATCTGTTGATCCTATAGTCGCTTTAACACCGGCTGCAAATACTTCATGTAATACGAATTATGAAGGAAGCATTGAAGTAGATGCGAGCACAGCGTCCGGCCCCGGCGCGGCAGCTACCTATTCATATGCTTGGACCTTGCCAGCAGCGGCAACAGTCCCTTCGAATAGCGCTGGAAACACCGGTCTTAGTAACGTTATCACTGGAGTAAAAGATGGTTTCTATACTTTGATCACGACCAATAGCATTACTGGATGCGCGACTACAGCAACAACGGACGTCGTTAAGCTGGATGTACCCGTTGTTGTTGCAAAAGTGGATCACACAAATAAGGATTACTGTATTAATAATGGTACCTTCTTCGTAGAAGAGGTGCATGTGAATAGCTTAGGACGTGATATCACTAAATTTGATTATTTCTGGTACGCGGGATCCCCTGCAGGTGCACCCGTATTACAAGGTCTTGATCAGAAATTATTAGATAATCTTAGTGCAGGTACGTATTACGTTGTAGCTTCTGTTGGAGCCGCGGCTACGGCCGTTAGCATTCCTGGCGCGGGATGTATATCCCCTCCGGCAAAAGTGGTGATTCAGGATGTTCATGTTGATCCAATAGTATCTTTCACAACGATAGCGAACACCGCTTGTGATAATAATTTTGACGGACAAATTACCGTACTAGCATCAACACCTTCTGGCCCTGGCGTCGGAATGAATTATAATTTACAGTGGACAGCAATTGCCGCGAACAGCGCAGTCGCAGATGCTTTAAATATTTCCAGTCCCTACAGTACCATAAGCCCCGATGTAGTTGGGCCTGGACCTTATACAGTGCGTGTTACAAACGTAGAAACGAACTGTTTTGCGGACGGAACAATCAGTATTATAAATAATCCGCAACCGGTTGAAGTTTTAACAGTAACCGCCGCGCCTCAAACTATCTGCTATGCGGATGGAAGTATCAGCGTTATGACAATGAGCCCAGCTTCAATTGCGAATTACGATTTTAATTGGTTTAGAGCTGATCCGAATTCAGCAGCTCTGGTAGATGGATCAAATGCTTTAATAACATCAGATGTAATCAATAAAACCAACTACCCTACAATGGGGGCAGATACGTACTACGTTGTAGGTACACGCAAAGCTGGAAATTCACCAAGTTCAGGGTGTATAACTCCGCCGTTCAGAGTAAATGTGCCTGACCTTCATGAAGATCCACGAGTTCAATTCACCTTCCAGCCTAATTCCAGCTGTAGTCCGACAAATCCTAACGGTATACTGATTGCCAATGCAGCGGAAATTAACGGTGCAAATACCGATACTTATTCTTTCGCCTGGGATTATAATGGAGCAGCCTTGCCTGGCGTAACTACGGAAGTCAGTGCGGCTAACTCCAGTCAGCTAAGCAAAGCATTCGAAGGTAACTATCGCGTTGTTGTGACGAATGTTTCAGCAACGGGTTGTCAGTTCACAACAAACTACACGTTGAATCTTGATCAGAGCATAAGCTTACCGAACATCATAACGGTGGATACGATCGACCCAACCAATTGTAATGGCAGTGGAAGTGCAGAAGTTACCAGTATTTCCATTGGAGGAGGTGCTGCTATTACCGGTGCCTTATTAGATACTGATTTTGTTTACGAATGGTATGCAAATAATTTTACGCCTTCTAGTAAGTTAGCAGCTGTAGATCCCTTGCTAAATAATCTTCAACCTGGATCTTTCTATGTTCTTGTGCAGGATATTTTAACGGAGTGTAAATCGGCTCCAACTGAGGTTGTTATTGGGGACGAGGATATCGTGTATCCGGTGATTGACATCTTGCAAACCGCAAAACAAATCAGTTGCTCCGGTACCACCGGAAGTGCTGCATTAGCTGCTACAGCAGATGGTCAAAACGATACCAATCTCGACTATACGTTTACTTGGTATCCTAATCTCACTCTTGACCTGCCAACGTTTGCCAGTACCAGCACGGTCAATAATTTAATGGAAGGTGATTATTCAATACAGGTTACGAACACCCTAACAGGATGCTCTTCTTCCGCTATATACATTGTACCGGATGATGCAGTGCTATATCTTCCTCAAATATCAATGACGGGACAGCCGCTTTCAAGATGTATTATTCCCTATGATGGCGCCGTATCGGCGCGCGTGATTAATGATTTTCAGGGCAAATTAAATACGATGGAATATCCGTATCCTTCACTGAATTTTACAGCTGAATTTTATACTGGAGCACCCCCGGTTGCTGATACCTCACAGCCCGGGCTACCGATGTCCAATCTGCCGGGATTTACATTAAACTGGATCGAAGGCGCACTAATCAACGGAACGTATACTGTTAAGATCACCGATATGAATACAGGATGCTTCTCCGTGAAAACCGACGATGTAACGGACGGAAGGATCTACCCTGTCGCCGACATCACACAAGATAATCCGCTTATAAATTGTGATCCATTGAGGCCGAATGGTCAATTATCAGCAACTGCAGATGGCGGACTGGTCGGTGGATATAGTTTCAATTGGTATGAAGGAAGCTTACCGACTGGATCTATTCTTAGCACAAATAATAAATTGATTGGTCAGACGATGGGATTTTACACCGTCAGGGCTACTCATGATCTCACAGGTTGCTTCGGTGATAAGGCAGGCGAAATTATGGATGGTACCATTCCACTTCCGTTGCCAACAGCCATCGTAATGCGTGACCGCACAAGTTGTCTGGTTCCAAACGGATGGGTCACCGCCAACGTGAATGGCATTACGTTCAACTATAGTTTTAATTGGTATGATGGAAGTACGGCTCAAGGCTCCGCAGATAGCCAAGGTGCTGATTATCTCGATCGTGATATCGGTCCTTTCACCGTAACTGCAATAGATCAGATCACAGGGTGCGTGTCACCTCCGTCGACTGTTCAAGTTGCTGATAAGCGCATCATTCCTCAGCTGTTAATTGAATCCACGCCTTCATATTGCTTGAATACCGGCCGAGGTGGAACTGGTACCGTCTTGCTAACGGTTCTTAACAATTCGGAAGTAACGCTGGATGAAATGCGTTGGTATGATAACAGCTCTAATAGTTTAGTGGGTAATGGTTCGCAAGTCTTTGATCTTTATCCAGGTTACTATGATGTTGAGGTGGTAAGTTCAGAAGGTTGTCCAGCCACTGCGACTACAGAAATAAAAACGGAAATTCTGTCCTACAACCTGGTGAGTGTAAACACTGATAACCGTAATGATGTATGGATTATTGACTGTATAGATCACTTCCCAGGCAATAATGTCAAAGTGTTTAACCGTACGGGAATTCTTGTTTATGAAGCCAATGGATATGACAACGCAGAAAAGGTGTTCAGTGGCCTGGGCGAAAAAGGAGTCTACGTTTCTGGAAGAACGCTACCGGACGGAACCTATTTTTACATCATTGACAAACGTGATGGATCGAAACCAATTGTTGGATACCTTGAACTTGTACGATAATGGGTAACAGAAATTTTATTTTTTTCATACTATGCCTTTTAAGTTGTGTGGTCCACTCATATGCGCAGCAACGACCAATGCAATCCTTGTATATGTTTGATCCTTTGCTGATCAATCCAGCGTATGCTGGAAATCATATGCAATTGAGTGGCACAGCAATCTATCGAAATCAATGGGTTAATTTTCCCGGTGCTCCAAAGACTTTTACGGGTTCTGTTCATTCTGCATTTAGAAAAACGCGTGTCGGCTTGGGCATAATTTTCGGAAATGACCAAATTGGCGTGCATAGTGACAACTCGTTTTACCTGGCTTACTCCTATAGATTACCACTGAATAAGTACAATGGATCATATTTAACGATGGGCCTACAGGGCGGCTTCAATAATTTAAAATCCAACTACAGCATATTAAATCCAAAAGACCCTGATCTTTACGGTTCAATAACGAAGTTCAATCCCAATTTCGGGGCAGGTTTATATTATCGAAATAAGAATATGTTTGCCGGCGTGTCGGTGCCGTATCTTGTGAACAACAAGTTAATTGATGCAGAGACATTGAGTGGCCGTGCGCAGCAATACCGGTACTATTATCTTACAGCAGGCACAACTCGGAAGCTTTTGCCCCATCTCAAAGTAATGCCATCGGCCGTGGTGCGGATTCAGGAGAAAGCACCGCTTAGCTTTGACCTTAACGCTATTTGGGTTCTTTATGACGTTGTTGGCATTGGAGGTTCCTATCGATTTGGTGATTCGGTTGTTGGAATGTTTGAACTTCAGCTAAATGAAAATTTTCATGTCGGATACGCCTACGACTTCACCATGTCCGATATCCGCCAATACTCCAGTGGCAGTCATGAAATTATGATTAATTATCGCGTGAAGATTGCGCGCGTCCATAAAGGAATGGCATGTCCGTCGTATTGGTAATTCACCAGCAGTACATTTTTTCTGGAGGGTATCTATCAACTCAAAGAGGTTTTAAAGCCGCTATCAAGACAGCCTGACAAATAATAAACAATAGCCACAGGTTAATTGATATGCAGTGACTTTCTATCTGTAGATTTTCAAATTGCTAAGTATTGAACCGCTGTCTCAGCAAAAGTTTAGAAGTTAAAGTAGGTTATTCAAATACGCATTTAATCTCTAAGGTTAAGTTGAAATTTATCATGCCTGAGAATAATGCTGCATGAAGCCCGAAGGGCTTCAATATCAATAGCCCCGAGTGCAACTCGGGGTTGAATCACCGTCACAGCGACCAACCCCGAGAGGGGTTAAATGTGAAACGCTCAGCTATCAAATGTCTACCTCAGTCATATTTCTTACTGATAAGGAACTCCATCGGAGGTGCGCTTTTAAATTAAAGCCGTCCCGACTTTTTAATAGGAATTGAGCCCTCTCCAAAACTTTTCCTCGGATGACAGTAAAAAAAACAAATATTTCGGTGATATTGAAGGACGTATTTGCACTTAGTACTAAAACAAGGTTATGGTACACACAGAACCAGTATTGGATATTCGGAATCCTAACGAGCGCGAGCAATACTTTTTCACGCTGTATGAAGAAACACTCCCCCTGGTGGCGAAATTTGTAGCGCACCGCGGCGGATCTTTTCAAGATGCTAAAGATATTTTTCAGGATTCGCTGATTATTTTTTATGAAAAGATGACAGGTGATAAATTGGCGATAAATGTATCGCACGAATTTTATATCGTAGGTATCGCTAAAAATTTATGGCTCCGCAAATTCAAAGATGATAGTAAAAAGGTAGGGCTGACTGAGATGGAAAGAAGTATTGATATCCCCGAAGATTTTAATGACCCGGCAGAGAACAAGTTGACAAGCGTACTGGAACTTATGGGAAGCAAATGCCTGAATTTGCTCCGGGCGTTTTACTACGACAACCTTCCGCTGCAGCAAATTAAAGATGCCTTTGGTTTTTCTAATGCCCATTCGGCTTCCGTTCAGAAACATAAATGCATCGAAAAAATGCGAAATACAATTCAGGAAAAATCCATGGGTTATGAAGACTTCAACTAATGTCTCGGAAATTGAAAATTATTTTTTTGGCAAGTTAGATACACCTTCAAAATTAGTGTTTGAGGCAAAGCTGCTGATCAATCCAGTCCTAAAATTAAATGTGGAGTCGCAGGGCAGACTTTATTCCATTATAAAATTATCCGGCAGGAGGAAAATAAAATCTGAATTAGAACAAATTCATGGCCGATTATTTAGTGACCCCAAAAGGAATATTTTTCAGCAAGGCATCCATCAACTCTTTAACAAAAAATAATAATATGACAGTTAACTCCAGTTTGATCCCTATGGTTATTGATAACAACGGTAGGGGGGAGCGCGCATTTGATATTTACAGCCTGTTGCTCAAGGAACGTATTGTTTTTCTGGGAAGTAAAATTGACGACCAGGTAGCCAATGTCATAGTCGCCCAACTCTTGTACCTGAATAGCATCGACCCGAAGCTTCCAATCAATCTTTATATCAACAGTCCGGGAGGAAGCGTGTATGCCGGTTTGGCCATTTATGACGCGATGCAAATGATCCAGGCCCCAGTATCGACGGTAGCCGTGGGTGTAACTGCCAGCATGGGAACAGCCTTGCTTACTTCGGGAAAAAAGGGGAAACGTTATGCCTTGCCGCATGCCACGATCCATATGCATCCAACTGGCGGCGGAGCACAAGGGTACACTGAAGATGTTCGCATTGCTACCCGTGAACAGGAAAGACTTCAGACACAACTTTTTCATTTAATGGGTAAGCATTCCGGCCATAGCTGGAAAGAAATAGAAGACTATTTTATCCGGGATCGGTATCTAAACGCTGTAGAGGCAAAAGACTTTGGGCTTGTTGACGAAGTATTGGGAAACGTCAATGATATCGTTGTAATGAATAATTCAGAGGCAATAGTTGGATTTGTAGAAAGCACTAAAGCCATACAAGAGTAACGGGTCACTAACAATTCAAACGTTGTAAAAGGTTTTTATCAACGATTTAAATTTTTATTATTTTATTAAAATAATTCCATCTAACTTTTTAGCAATAACCCTTGCTAAAAATGTATAAGAATTTGCTTGTCATCCCCTTCGTTTTATTTCTAACATCAACTTTTGGTCAAACCAATCAGGAAATACAAAACGCCCTTAAGTCTGTAGATCCGACCGAGATTAAAGCGACCATGGCTTTTCTCTCGGACGATCTTCTGGAAGGAAGGCAGCCTGGCACAAAAGGTTTTGCTTTGGCATCTCATTATATTCAGACGGAGCTTATATCGCTCGGGTTAAAGCCCGGTGTGGGGGATTCGTTCATTCAACGTGTACCGCTGGTCAAGGGAATTGTGAATAACAAGGAGAGTAAATTCGTTTTAGAGGGTGGAGGAAGTTCAGAAAGGCTGACCTATGGACCAGATTTTATTCTAACGCCTTATATGGGGAATGAAAATTCTTCTATAACGGCGCCGTTGATATTTGCGGGGTTTGGGATCTCCGCACCAGAGTTAGGGTACGATGATTATAAAGGCATCGACGTTAAAGGTAAAATTGTTGTTTTATTAGATCAGGCTCCTGAAACATTCGGGAACAATGAAAGAGCTTACTTCAGTTCTCCCGCAATCAAATATCAGGAGGCTCTTAAACAGGGTGCGGTTGGAGTGGTTAGCCTGGGAATGAGCAGACGTACCGCGTGGGAGGCAACGGTGCGACGGAGCGCACAAGGGGCATTCAAATGGCTAGACAAACAAAACCATCCGAACAATGCCTTTGAAGGACTGAAAGTCATTGCAACAATAAGCCCGTCCAGCGCCGAAAAACTTTTTAAACTTTCGGGAAAAAACCTCGATGCGGTATATGTAGATATTAAAAGAGGAAAGCCACAGTCATTTTCATTGAAAATGACTGCTCAATTAAGCGTTTCGACTAAGCTCAGTCAGATTGAAAGCTCAAACCTGATCGGCGTCATTCCTGGAAGCGACCCCAAACTCAAAGATGAGTACATTGTGTACGTGGCTCATCTGGATCATTTCGGTATTGGAAATCCAGTAAAAGGTGATTCCATTTATAATGGGGCCCATGACAACGCATCGGGTGTTGCTATTTTACTTGGGATTGCTAAATCATTTCAGTCATTACCTGTTGCCCCAAAACGATCTATTGTCATAGCCGTCGTAACAGGAGAGGAGTCCGGACTTCTTGGGTCGGATTACTTTGTAAGCAACCCAACGGTTGATGGTGCCATCGTGGCAAACCTGGCGTTGGATATGCCTTTCTTCTTTCATCCGATTTTGGATATTGTGCCCTATGGTGTTCAACATTCTACATTGTCTAGTCAAGTTGCCGAAGCAACTAAAACTTTAAATTTAAAAGTAAGTCCCGACCCGTTTCCAGAGCAGGTTATTTTTGTCCGAAGCGATCATTTTAGTTTTATAAAAAAAGGCATCCCAGCACTCTTTATTAAAAGCGGTTTCATGACTATCCCCTCAGATACCGTTAATAGAGCAAAGTCCGATGTGGCGTGGCGAAGCACCACTTATCACACTCCTCAGGATGATATGCGTCAAGCTTTTGATTTCACCGCTGCCATAACGCACGTACAAGTGAATTTTTTAATCGGATTTTTAATAGCGAATGAGCCATCCCGACCGCAATGGAATAAGGGCGACTTTTTTGGAAATAAGTTTGGAAAGAAATAAGGCAGATATTACAAATTTTTTGTGACTCCTGCGATTAAATTTTTTTGTTAATCACAATTTTCACTCCGCTACGTTGTTAATTTTAGCCTAATAAGTAAGGGATCCTACACGTTTAATCAACTGCAAATTATGAATATCCAATTTAAGCCATCTGGGTACAACTCTGTTTCTCCATACCTGGTAGTAAACGGAGCACAAAAAATGGTGGATTTGCTGAAAAAAGTCTTCAATGCAACCGAGCTAAGACGATACGACAACCCCGACGGGAGTATTATGCACGTGGAAATTAGAATTGATGATTCTGTATTGATGATGGGCGATTCTTCCGAGCAATTTCCCCCTAATCAACTATTAATTCATATATATGTTCCAAACGTAGATGAAGTTTTTAAAAAAGCCATCGATCATGGATGCACACCAGTCGAAACACCCGTAAAGCGCGAAGGCGATCCAGACAAGAGAGGTTCCTTCGTCGATTTCGCCGGAAACACCTGGGCCGTGGGGACAATGAGCAATGATGAATGATCAATGATCAATGAATAAAGCGTATTGCTCATTGCTCATTGTTCATTATATTTGCGCACTTGCTCAAGGGGTGCCTTGTTGATTGCATATCAGGACAAAGAAATGTGATCAATTAAAAATAGGCTGAGATTATACCCAATGGAAGAATGCTAAAATTTGCTTCCATATACCTGATCTGGATAATACCAGCGTAGGGAGAGAATCACAGAGCGTACTGAAGCGCATCCCGTGAGCAATGGTTTATTAACCATTGTTTATATGCTAAATTTTTATGAGTTTGTTGAGTTGGTCGAGCAGCAATTTCTTCACATCGATGTTATTCAGTGTGCAGTTTTAATACTCGGAGTTTCCGAGGTGTTATTGGCAAGAGCTAACCACATTTGGCTTTACCCTACCGGGATAGCGGCTACGTTGCTGGCGATTTTTAGCCTCTATAGCGTTCAACTTTATGCGGAATGCCTGTTGCACTTTTACTATATAATTATGAGCGTCTATGGATGGTGGTATTGGTCTTCAAAAAAGAACGTACAACCGGTTCAGGTTACTTTTTCAACAAATAAAGAGTGGATCGTTACCATCGCGATTTCATTTGGAGGTTCTATCTTTTTGTTTGTATTGTTATCGACGTTAACCGATTCTGAGGTCCCCGTATGGGACGCTTGGATCAGCGGTACAGCCTGGGCAGGCATGTGGCTGCTGGCAAGACGTAAAGTTGAAAACTGGTTGTTACTAAACGTATCAAATGCTTTTGCCATTCCTTTATTGTTTTACAAGGGTTTACCTCTGCTCGGTTTGTTAACCATCATCTTATTCATCGTGGCTTGTAAAGGATATGTAGATTGGCTGCGGCTGGCCAAGAAAAGAATTGTCGAGGGTTACATCGCCATTTAAAAAAAAAGGCAATGCAATACATCGAACCTCCTTCTGAATTTATTAATAAATTGCATGCAGACATTTTGCGAGATGCTGCCTTTGAGGCTGAGCTTAGAAAAAACCTACACGATGTGCAGCTTACCTTAATCTATCAACAGAATTTGTTTAACATGTACGTACCCAAGGAGTACGGCGGGCTTGAATTATCGCTTCCCGAAATTCTTAGAAAAGAAGAAGCTTTAAGCTGGGCAGATGGAAGTACCTCCTGGGTTGTCACGCTATGTAGTGGGGCTGCTTGGTTTATAGGATTTCTTGACCCTGCCATGATAAAAGAGGTGGCAGAAAGCGATCGTGTATGCTTTGCAGGAAGCGGAGCTGTAACCGGTACAGCTACTAAAATCTCTGATGGCTACGAGATTAATGGATACTGGAAGTATGCGACGGGTTCCCTGCACGCCACCTTATTTACGGTAAACTGTCATGTCAAAGAGGATGGGGTGCAATTGTATAATGCAGATGGCTCGCCCGTTGTATATGCTTTTTTGTTAAAAAGAAATGAAGTTATTGTTCATAATACATGGAATGGCATGGGAATGGTTGCCACTGGAAGTCACGCGTTCCAAGTAAGACAAATACATGTTCCTTTGAACCGTTCTTTTATAATTGATGCAGCACATGTAAAATTACAACACGTCATTTTTAAATATCCATTTTTGCAGCTTGCGGAAACCACACTGGCAATAAACCTTTCTGGAATGGCGTGCCGGTTTCTTGACCTATGTTCTGGGCTGCTATCCAGTAAAGTAAAAAATAATCTGCATACGGCTGACTTACTTCAACTGCTTACCGACAGTGAGGCGAGGTTAAATGATGTTCGAATATCCTTCTACAGTCATTCGGATGCAGCTTGGGATGTATTAGTAGCTGAATCCAGGATCCCAGATTCTATGCTGGCCGAAATTAGCCACGCCAGTTATAAGTTGGCGAATTGTTCTCGTGAGACGGTAAACGAACTTTATCCATACTGCGGCCTGACCGCGGCTGATACGAGAAACGAAATTAATCGCGTATGGCGAAATATACATACGGCCGGTCAGCATAGTCTATTTAATGTTCGAAACTTCTAGCGACGTTAAGCGTGGGTTGTTGGCTTAGCTTCCGTGATTCATCAAAATGTATTTATTATGGAGACTTAAAAGGTTGTTGTCCAACACGAAGACAGCTGCTTTATTTGTAAAAAAATAACGATGATTTTCCTGTTGAGTGCACAAATACTAATAAAAATGAGAATGAAAAATATATCATCCAAATGTACGACAAGTCAGAACCCAAGTTTCAAGTGTTGTACAATCTTGCTGATTTTTAAGCAACGACGAATTAATTTTGGAGATTAATACAAGCAGGTGCCTTTGATAGAGCTATAAAAATAATAAATATTATTTGAGTAACTTAAAAATTACTCATTATGATAGAGAGAAGAATTCCCTCAAGATGGTTGTCGTGTCACCTTAATAATGTCGTGTTTCCGAAGCCACGAGTCACGAGCTATGAGCAGTTTCTCAAAGCTCAAAAACCTCTAGCTCAAAGCTGGTTTCAAATACGTAAAACCGTGGTGACATGACACTACGATGTCGCAATAGGCCCGTAAAATGTCGGGATTACAACCTATAAAACCATAATGTTTCCTTTAATTTTGAAACCAGCAGATTGCTCAATCAGTTACAATATTTTATAAAGGACTTGATCATTCTATATTTTACATGGTGTAACAACTAATAAATATCTACAATATGATAACAATAAATCCCTATCTCAATTTTAAAGGTAATACCGAAGAGGCTTTTAATTTTTATAAGTCAGTCTTTGGCGGTGAGTTTCTCACGATTCAACGGTTTAAAGATACACCGGAAGCCGGTAGGGTTCCTGTTCATGAGCAAGACAAAATTATGCACATTGCGCTTCCGGTCGGTAGTGGAAATATTTTGATGGGAACAGATGCTTTGGAATCAATGGGTCATAAATTGACAGAAGGAAACAATTTCCATTTATCCGTAGATACAAGCAGCGAAGAAGAAACGAAAAAGCTTTTTGAATCCCTTTCTAAAGGAGGAAAGGTGAATATTCCATTAGAGAAAATGTTTTGGGGAGCTTTTTTCGGAATGTGTACTGACAAATTTGGAATTCAATGGATGGTCAATTTTGACGAGAATAAAAAGAAGTGAATTTCAAAGGTTATACTAATAACAAACAAACTATTGCCATCAAATTTGTGTCAAAGTATCTAAAACGATAAAAAAAGTTTTTGCATGCTTGGCTTTGATTGTTGAACTAATTGTAATTCGTTAAATAATAAACTTACTAAAATGGTAGAAGTTTTTAAAACTGATATTTGCGACGAGGGGCATGCCATTATGCTTCTCGATCAGATACACAAAAAGTTTCAAGGGTATAAAGCAAATTTTGATTTGGAAGATTGTGACAAAATACTGCGCGTGAAATGTACAACTGGGACGATACAACCATATCGTATTATTAGTCTTTTGAAAGACTTCGGATGTCATGCTGAAGTTTTACCCGATGACGACGAACCATCCGACACGATGAGGCTGATCAGTCCTCATGAATTGTATGTTTAAAGGAACGGAATTTCCAAAATATTGACGAAGTACTGTGAACCGAAGGATGAAAATTAAATTGAAGCAACTTGCTATCATCACAGTGGCGTGGTTCATTGTCGGTTCTCTAATTTCGATCTACGATCATCTTGTTCTCCTGACTAACAATTCGCTGGGGCCTTCACCGGAATATTCATTTTCCTTTTCCATCCTTATGAATATGGGATCTGCCCTGATAGGTTCCCTTTTGGGTGGAAGTTTTCTTGTATTTTATATCAACGTCAAGTATCAGGAAAAACCTTATGGATACACCATTGTCGCTGTGAGTGCCTCATTCCTTCTTATCATTTTAATCATTATACTTGTCATTGGGGTCGTTTCTGTTTCTATCAAAACAGTAAGACCTATTTCGGATCCGGTTGCGAGAGAAGCTTTTATCAGTTTTCTAATGGACAGTTCCCGCGCCAAGAATACAATGATTTGGTTTATAGTGGTGATCTTTACTCAGTGGTTGTTGCAGATCAATAGCAAGTTCGGCCATGGTTCTTTCGGCAACATAATTTTCGGAAAATACAATACCCCTAAAGAAGAAAAGAAAATTTTTATGTTTCTGGATTTGAATTCCTCCACGACCATGGCTGAGCAATTAGGAGATGAAAAATACCATGAACTTTTAAAGGATTTTTTTAGTGACATCACCAATCCGATTGTGGACAACAAAGGGGAAATTTATCAATATGTTGGCGACGAAGTTATCGTGGCATGGAAGTATGAAGATGGAATAGAAAATCGTCAATGCATAAAATGTTTCTTTGATATAAAGTTGAACATCCAAAAGAAGAAGGAAAAATACCTAAGGCGTTATGGTTTGGTACCAACTTTTAAAGCAGGGATACATTATGGAAACGTTGTGGCAGGTGAAATTGGGATTATTAAACGCGATATTACCTATTCGGGTGATGTGCTAAACACTACCTCCAGGATTTTAGGTATGTGTAAAGAATTTAATGCTGAAGTGATTTCATCCGCTGAATTAGTGAAAGAACTTTTTTTGACCAACCATTATTCTACTGAGTCGTTGGGATCAATAAAGCTTAGAGGCAAGGAAAAAGAAGTATTGTTAAGTGCTTTAAAACCACTTCACAGTGTTTATGCCGTCTGAGTAATGCTTGGGAGTATTATTAAAAGGAACCGGACGTTTCCTATTTCGACAAAGCCTTCGGGTCCTTTCATGCGAAAAATCGATATTGCCTCTGTATCCTGGGGTATTTTTTTTGTACGGTTTTCAAAAATAATTGTCTAAAAAAAACCATCATTGCATTTGGTTAGTGATTGTAACTCCCTTTCTTTGAAAGGTGCGGTGTGCACTCAAAATAAACAATGCCTGAAACAATTAATAACAAAAAGGTTTTTACTTTAATAGAAGTAACTGTAAGCATTCAGAAAACAATTGCTGAACGCTATAAGACTTCGTTTTGGGTAATGGCTGAGATGAATAAACTAAATCACTACTCGCACTCAGGACATTGTTATCCCGAACTGGTGGAAAAGAGAGATGGCAAAGTAATCGCTCAAATCAAATCAAATCTTTGGAAGAGTGACTACGAAAGAATTAACAATAACTTTTTAACTGTATTAAAGGAGCCCATCAAAGATGGCATTAAAATACTTTTCTGCGCATCGATCAGTTTTGATCCTTCTCATGGTTTAAGTCTTCGAATTCTTGATATTGATCCCAGCTTCTCTCTCGGAGAACTAGAACGAGAAAAACAGGAAACTATCGACAGACTCAAAAAGGAAGAAATATTTAATTTGAACAAGTCCCTGAAGCTTCCCAGGTTGCCGCAACGAATTGCAGTGATCTCTGTGGAGACCAGTAAAGGTTATTCCGATTATTTGAAAATTATTGAGCACAATCCGTGGGGCTACAAATTTTTCAATTTTTTATTCCCAGCTCTATTGCAGGGAGATAAATCGGTTCTATCAATATTAAGTCAATTAAAACGGATTAAAAAAGTTATCAAACATTTTGACGTCGTTGCAATTATCAGGGGTGGGGGTGGAGATGTAGGCCTTTCCTCTTACAACAATTATCAGCTGGCAAATGAGATTGCTATGTTCCCCATTCCTGTGATTACTGGAATAGGCCATTCAACAAACGAAACGGTAGCAGAGCTCATTGCCTTTAAAAATGCAATCACTCCAACAGAGCTTGCTGATTTTCTTATTCAAAAATTTCATAATTTTTCCGTTCCCCTAAAAAAATCAGAAGAGTTCCTGATAGACAGAGCGTCTCGGATTTTAACAGAGGAGAAAATTAAGTTCCTGAATTCGATCAAATATTTCCAGTCCGTTACCAATAACAAGCTTATTAGAAGCTATCATAATATACAAGATCAATCGGCCTCGCTATTGCAACATTCGAAATTCGTGATTAGGGGCGAAAGAGAATCTCTTCGTTTGAAAGTATCAGGTATCAAAAAGAGTTCTTTATTTTTATTGAACAGCCACCGGCGACGAATTGGAGAGGTAAATGGGGAAATTACCAAAAACGTCAGCTCCTTCATTCAGCATCAAAAATCATTGATGCTCAGCATTGATAAAAATGTTAATATCTTGGATCCAATAAATATTCTAAGACGGGGATTTACCATCACGCTTTACAATGGAAAGGCTTTAAAAAGTCATACCGAAGTAAAAAAGGGTGATACGATCACGTCCATTCTAGAGGATGGTCAGGTAGTCAGTGAAGTAAAATCCGAACAGTCATGAGCGATAGTCCTAAGTATTCCGAAGCATTTGACGAACTTCAACAGATCGTTTCTGAAATTGAAAGCGGGGAGATTTCGGTTGATGAGCTTTCAGAGAAAGTTAAAAGAGCGACACACCTGATCAGAATATGTAAATTAAAATTGACCTCCACGGAGGAAGATGTTAATAAAATATTAAAAGACCTGGAGACTTCCGATGAGACTTAATTATACTTTTAAGTCATCCTTGACAATTCGCTCAATATTGCTTGTGACCTGACGTGATCTGGCGTTCATCGGAAGTTAGACTATTTTATCCACCACTTTTTCAGACCTTAGTAAAAATTGCATTAATGTGTTCGATGGCAAGGGTTTATCTGGCATTGTTTCTTTATGTTTTCAGCTGCCTATCAGCGAGGGGTCAGCAAGAGACAGATCCGAATGTTGCCTGGTATGAAGAATTCTTTCAAGAAAAGAAAAGAAAACCTGTCGAAGAAAGCCTGAGATCTACAACTTCCAAGCTGGATCACGCCATTGAAACAAACGATGCTGAGGAACAAGCGAAAGCGTTAAAGGAGCTGAGCCTCATTCATCTCACCAGAACGAGCGACTACGAGATTGCTATTGATCTATTAATCAAATGTCTGGTCATTGAAGATTCTCTGGATTTGAAAGAGCAAAGGATTTTTACTTATCTGGCCATGGCCAAGGTATTTGAACTGGTAGGAAACTATAATAAAAGTGAAGAATTGCTAGAGCAGGCCTTAGGCTTTAATCAATCACCAGAAAATCCGAACATACAGGTTCTTATCCTTAATGGGCTGGGTCAGATAAATGCATCAACAGGCAAACTGAAGGAAGCATTCAGCAACTATGAAAAAATACTGCAGTATGGGAAGATCATTGAAAATCCTAAAGTTGAAGCGCAGGCGTTATTTAACATCGCGCACCTTTACAGTACGCAGGGAGATTACAAAAGCTCTCTTCAAAACCACAGGCGCTCCTTAGCATTAAGAAGGTCGCTTCGGAATAAAGCTGATGAAGCCTCCTCATTAAATGATATTGGTGAGCTTTACAGATTGATGAAAAATGATGTCAAGGGATTGGCCAATCATGAGGTTGCTTTAAAAATCCGTCAGGCGTTAAAAGATGAGAAAGGAATGGCCGAATCGTTTAACAATATCGGTATACTTTATTATCAGCAAAAAAAAACTGAGCAAGCAATTTCTGCACTCCAATCCGGGTTACAAGCTGCCTTGGGATCACAATCGCTGGCGCAACAGTTAAAAAGCTACGACTATTTAAGTTTTTGCTATAAGGAGCTTGGGAATTACGAAGCCGCTCTACAAAATCGAGAAAGTTATATCGTGGTAAATGATTTTATACAGAACCAGCGATTTGATCAGCACCTTCTTGAGTCACAAAACCGGTATGTTATTGATACCAAAGAATCACAAATAGAAATTCTTGAAACAGACCGGTTGCGAAAGGAGCAGGAGCTAGCAACACAAAAAAATCTCAGAAACTTGCTCATCAGCCTTATTGCACTGGCGTCCGTAATCGTGGGACTTATTTATTATTCATATAAAGTAAAAAAACGGGCGCACAATGAATTGCAAAAGGCCAATGAAAAAGTAAGCCACCAAAATGCGCAGCTTCAAGACTTAAATGCAACAAAGGACAAGTTCTTTTCTATTATCGGACATGATCTTAAAGGACCGTTAAACTCCTTAACCTCATTTTCAAGACTCCTGATAAACCACACTGATAGCTTGACCAAAGAAGAAATTCAAATGCTTGCGAAAGACTTTGATAAATCCCTGAAGAATCTTTTCGCATTGCTGGAAAATTTGTTGGAATGGTCACGGTCTCAGACTGGTAATGTCGATTTTAAACCTGAAGTATTTGATATTGCATCTTTATTAAAAGAGAACAAGGAGCTTTTAAACACGCAAGCGATCAATAAGAAGATTAATATTTTGGTTGAAACGGACGGCATAGAAGTGCTTGTAAGCGCGCATAAACATTCTATCAATACGGTGGTGAGAAATTTAATTTCTAACGCTATCAAGTTTACCCCGAATGAAGGCCTGATTAAGTTGGCGGCTCGGCAAAACGCGAAAGAGGTAATTGTTACTATTGCTGATACTGGAGTTGGGATGAGCCAAGAGGTTATATCAAAATTGTTCCGGATCGATACAAAACATTCAACAAAAGGTACTGAAGACGAAAAAGGGACAGGCCTCGGACTTATCCTTTGCAAGGAATTTGTTGAAAAGAATGGGGGAAAACTATGGGTACAGAGCGAGGAAGATAAAGGATCGGTATTTCATTTCACCTTAGCACAAGCGATCTGACTTTGTTGGACTGCTCTTATACTTTTTAGGTTATTTATGCGTTAGCTCCTACATGAAATTGCCATATCTGATCCTATTCCTTGCTTCTCTATTTCTTTCCTGCGGCACCAAGATCTTTCGACCGTACCCATGTGGACCGGTGTTAGATAAAGAGAGTATACAGATCTTCAAAAGACAAAATGAGTTCCTCGGATTAAGACCGGGGATGACCTTTGCAGATGTTGGAGCTTCCAGTGGATACTATGACGGAGCTATGGCGGTTTTTCTTGATAGCGTTACTTTCTATCTCAACGATATAGATACACACTGCTTGAATGAAAAAAATCTAAATAAAGTTTTGCGCTACTATTCGAAATTGAAAGGCAGTTCCATAGAGGCCTCCAATCCCTTTCATTACGTAATCGGCACCAATACGCAAACGCATCTTCCCGAGAATAACTTCGATGTGATATTTAGCAATGCCACCGCGCACGTACTTGATCAACCTGATTCTATTTTAAAGGATCTACAGAGAAAACTAAAGCCAGACGGACATCTTTTTATTCGCGATGAATTTGTGTACAACGGAGAACGAAAAAAATGTGGGTCAAAAAAATGCGGGCATCTTTTGCTCCAATATGAAGCCTTCGTTGAATTGATGAGCCGTAATGGTTTTGTAGTTGTAGATGAAAGCAAGGATTTTGGCCACCCGATCTATAAATTCGCTAAGAAGTAATTGGGTTGTAATTGACTGTAAGATTAATCTATGGCTACCAGGCGTATTAACAAACTAAGGAGAGGAACAGATGGAGCTCGATCACTTCGACATTCGGAGTTCAACATTGAATTTGAATTGAACGCGGAAAATTTCGGTAGAAAAATCAATGTTGCGTCTTGGAGAGGTTTTGCTAGTTAAAAGTATCCCTAAAAACGATTCTCGTCCCTTCCCGTCTCGGGGAGAAGAAGCTTTTAGAGATACCTTTAATCAATATTTTTGCATGAAATTATATAATCGTTAGGAAACACTCATAGTTAATTGTGAAGAGGTGTTTTTCTTCACGCTGAATTTAATTTTGAATACAGACTCAGCTACGCTTTTAGCGATCAGAACAAAGAATAACAACAATCCAAGCATCGCTGAAAAAAATGCTGCGAAAAAAGATACGCCGTTTTCTTCTAAACCTGCAGCTTCCATTTCGCCTTCCCAAACTTGATACTTATTCGTATTCATAACCGTGTGTTTTCGTTATTTGATATTATAAAAGTAGGGCATCCTGGAAACTAAACTGTAAGTGATCTTCTGAATTGTACAAAATCAGAAAAACCACGAGACTTGTCAGGGTTTTCCCTGATACGACTAAGGGTGAAAGTGGCCTATTGGATTGGGAATAGTGATCAGTAATCAGTAATTGGTAATCAGTAATTGGTAGTGTCACACTGATTACCGATTACTGATCGATGAAAGCCCTTTTCGAATTAAATGTCACGCGACTAACTGAATTTAGGAGGCTTGCCTTGAATTGTCAGTAAGCAGAATGGACCACTTTTCAAGCGCTGCCATCAATATCTCCAACTTGACTGGTTTGCTAATGTAATCATCCATACCGGCTCGAATACAGTCTTCGCGGTCGCCCTGCATGGCATTGGCCGTCATGGCAATGATAACAGGGCGCTCACCCGTTATTGCCCGGATTTGCCTGGTGGCTTCAAGTCCATCTATCTCCGGCATTTGCACATCCATTAAAACTACTTGATAAAACTGTTGGGTAAATTTTTCAATTGCTTCCGCGCCATTTTGAGCAACGTCAACGTCTTTGTACCCTAGCTTATTCAGCACACGGATGGCCAGCTTCTGGTTCACGGGATTATCTTCGGCGATCAAAATCCGGAACGGATATTTTACGGCAAATTCTTCTGATAATACTTGTTTCGACTTCTGAGCTTCAATAGCAACAGCTGCTCCTTCGGCCCTAAGCGCCAACTGAATAACCCGGCACAACTGCTGTTGTTTTGCCGGCTTGTTTAAGACGCCAGCAAATAAGTCAGGGTATTTCTTTTTATTTTCATCACCCACCGAACTCAACATAATAATAGGAAGGCTCG
>CAZAHL010000046.1:0-30301 GCA_964484845.1 uncultured Chryseolinea sp.
GTTTATACTCTAAATCAATGGAGTAGAAAGCAGAATTTACTTGGGACTTGTTGAATTTATAGTTATCGCCTGGGTTTGTGTTAACAGTTAACACATTGCTTAACGTGTAGAAATAAGGCAGAACAAAAGCGCTACCTGCAAGCCTGGAGTACTCCCATTGATTTTTGCGCATGTTAGCACCAACCAGAGCATCTAGACTTAGGTCGCTTGTAAGGTCTTTTGAGACCCCAATTAATCCATCCACATTTAATTCATAGGTAAGCGCTGAAGACTGTTCTTGAAGGTTACCGCGCATGCCTTGCGTATATGCAGTTCCCCATGGTTCTACTTTAAAAACGCCATCGTTTAACTGATCATATCCTACACGTCCCTGAGCATACAACCAACTTGTTAAATCATAACGCGCAGAGAAGGAAGAAATCAACCGCTTTCTTTTGACATTGTTGACATACTGGTTTACTACAAACCAAGGGTTGGTTACATATTCATCATCACCAAAACGGGTTTCAATACCAGTTGTACTATTAAAACCTGGAGCCAGTATCTTTTGATCGACATTTGTTGCCAGGAACAATCCATTGTTGGCATTCATTGGCCCGTCACTTAATTGCGGCCTGTTTTTGGATATCTCATCAACATAGTTCGCTACTAAATTAATAGTCAGTTTATCGGTAATCTTTTGCTCTACGTTAAGGTTGATAGTCTTTCTGTCGAGACCGCTGTTACGAACAATAGATTTGTTATCCAGATTAGAAAGGGATAAGCGGAACGAGCCACTCTCGCTGCCTTTTGCAACGGAGACCGTATTGGTAAAAGAGGAACCTGTTCTATAAAAATTCTTTATATTATCCTTAGAAGCAGAGTAAGCGTACGTGTTACCGTCAAACTGGATCACCTGGCTGCCATCTAGCCTTGCGCCCCAACTCATTCGTGAGGTAGCAAGAGCCTCACCAGCATTGGCAGGCTTAGCGCCATTCAATCCCTGGCCGTATTCGTATTGAAAATCTGTATTATTCATGGCTTGATCAGCCATATAATTCAAATTGTATTCAATAGAAAAATCACCTTTTTTACCTTTTTTAGTTGTTATCATTATAACGCCATTAGAAGCCCGGGCGCCATATAATGCGGAAGCCGACTGGCCTTTTAGAACGGTCATCGTTTCAATGTCATCCGGATTTAGGTTTCCAATTCCATCACCATTATCAGAACCTCCCCATTCTCCGGAAGTTCCCCTTTGTGTGTTATCCATTGGCACGCCATTAATTACAAAAAGCGGTGCACCACCACTGTTCATACTGGGCATACCACGAAGCAGAATTTTAGCTGTACCCCCCGGTCCGCTGCTGGTTCCTTTAACACTTAAACCTGCTACCCTTCCTCCAAGGGATAGCGCCACATTATTCTCTCTTGCTTTATTAAACTGCTCGCCATCAACCGTGGTGACAGAAAAACCCAGCTTGCGTGTTTCTTTGGTAATGCCCAATGCTGTTACTACTACTTCCGAAAGGGTCTTTATGTCATCGACCAAAACGATATCAATAGTAGTTCGGCTTCCTGCGGCAACTTCCTGAGTAACGTAACCGATAAAAGAAAATACCAAAATTGAATTCTCATTGTCAGCCTGAATAGTATACTTACCATCAGAATCGGTGGTTGTACCTATTGACGTACCTTTAACAAGAACGTTAACACCGGGGACGGGCTGACCGTCGGATTGTGATGTTACTCTTCCCGATACTGCAAGCGCCGCGCGAATTCGTGGGGCTGAGATTGTATTGCCATCTTCAGCCCATCCGTTCATAGCAAAAGCCGGAAAAAAAAGACTAAAGCTCAAGGCGAAGGAATATATTATCCGTGCCTTTCTTCGTAGATGTTTCATCATAGGTTAATTGTTTAGTTCAAAACTTTATCCATCTATTAATTCAAGAAGGTTACAAGCTGGGGGATGCAGACAACGCTGTTACTCTTGATCTGGTGCTCACCATATTGTTAAGTCTCAAGTTTACCCAAACCACAAAAACTCAAAATGGTCTCGCTGAAATACGAGGGAAATATCCAAGCACCAAATCAACAGTTACTATTTTACAAGGAACATTTCCCCATAAACGGGGGGTATAGAAAAATCTAATCTCTTTTTGGATAAAAAAATTCTAATGCCGTGATAGTGAGGCGAAGAATACCTCAACGGAGGCCAAAAACAACATATTCAGTTGGTCGTATTCACCTGACATCCCAAAAAATCTTGTTGTCGCGGTTATCGTAATCAGCAACAAGGGGATAATTGCTGTTGAACGTGCGTTCACTCGTTGGATACGTCAAACGATTGGGTGGTAATTCATAACTTGGCAACTTTGCGGTAATGAAATCCAGGTGTGGATGAGCGGTTCTTCGTTGTTCAGCCCAACGTTGGCCTGTTTGAAGAAATCCGAAATGAACCCATTTCTGCGTCCATAATTTAGCGAGCTTTTCCTCTGTACTACCCTCATATCTGATAAAAGGTGATTCGTTCAGAAACCTATCGATATCGGATGCAGAAGGTGGCGCGAGAACAATTCCTGGTCCCAGATTATTGAGGTAATAATAAAATTGAATAGAATGTTTGATGCCCTTCAGGTATTCAAGTCCAGGGTCAGCGCCACCCCACCGTTCAAACGCTTCTGCCTTCAGGAAATTTACTTCTGCAACTGTCATAACTACTCCGGGTAGTTTTGAGTTGTAAAGAAAAGTAGTTGAATCAACAATCGCATACTTTCCCAAGACGGCCTGCTGCTCAACCCGGGAAAGACCGAGAGGCATCGCCTCATACCCTTCATTTGAAGAAAAGTGATTGTCTTTTGTCGTTCCGAATTTATCGAACAACACCGGGATCCGAAGATCATTGGCAGGTTTCAATACTGTTTCAAGCATGAAGTAAGGTGCCGGATAATTTGTCCAGTCCGCAAAGGCAGCATGCAAGTCATCTGTATAATTCACTAAAGGGCTTAACAAAATATCATCTTTCGAAGGAATATAATTCACGTCGTTTAACAACGGATACTTTTCCTGATTGCGCAACATCGACATAACTTCTTCGCGGGCAAGTGATTCATCAACAAAAGAAATCCTCATAAGCAAGCGAAGGCGTAAGGAGTTAGCATACCTTCTCCATTGATCGATATCTCCATTGAGTAAAATATCCTGCTTTGAAAAAACAGAATGCGTGGAAGTAGATAGCTCTGCCGTTTCAAAGTAGTTGGATGTTTCTTTCAGGTCCTTAATTGCCTTATCATAAATCTCTGCGGCATTGTCAAATGCCGGGTAAACAATATCGCCCGTTTTGTTGAGCATGCCTGCCTCTGAAAAAGGAATATCTCCCCACAAGTCCACCATCTGGGTCGCCTGATCATACAAAATGACCTGTGCCGATCGCAAAAAAACCTCGTTATTTATTTTGCCTGATTCTGAAAGCGCATTATACCCTTTTTCTATCTCACGGAAGTGGGCTACAACGCCAGCGCCATTGGCGCTCGGTCTGTAAAAGTCATTCCACCGGTCCTGGATATAACTCTCATTTTGCTGATACATGGATTCGCTATTCAGAAATCCAACCGACTGTGAATAGATACCGATGTGCCAGTTAACAAATGTGCTCATCTCCCAATAAGATGGTCTGGTCCTGTTGTTGTCTAACATCGCCGTCAGAAATTTATCCACCGAAGGAGAAGTTGTTTTATCCGGATTTAGGTACCGATCAGTCAGTTCATCCTGACAAGCTATTGCAGCCATCAGCATGCTAACTAAGAGTAAATGGGTCAACCTCTTTACCATGCTTTCTAAAAACTTACGTTTACTGCAAATCCATAACTTCGTGTGGCTGCGCCTGCGCCGTCATCAATCCCCTGATTTAGCCAGTTTGTTCCTATTGTAGATTCAGGATCGAGATTTTGAAGTGTTCTCCATACATACAAAAGATTTCGTCCTACCAGCGACACCCGCATACTTTGAAAATGCAACTTATCCGTAAATACTTTTGGTAGGGTATAACCAAGTACGATCTCGCGAAGTTTGATATAACTATTATCATAAATGGCACCTTCTTCATTCCATGCGTTATTGCCCCAATCAAAAGTATTGATATAATACGTTGCCGCGTCAATAACCTTTGTATTAGCAACACCATCCTCTCCAACACCTTTTAGAACCATACCATCGTGGTACACCTTGCTGTTATCGGGCGAAGATGCATTTTGGTTTGGAAGAAGAATTTTACTTCCGTCGCTATTTATATAATAAGATAAACCGCCCTCCTCAGCGCTTCGATACTTCAAGGTAGTTTCATATAATCCCGAACCCATCCCGTATTTTAGCGCTGGAGAAATGATCTGGCCACCAAAACTGAAATCACAATTGATCTGCAGGTTAAAATTTTTGTATTGTATTGAATTTAAAAAGCCGCCAGTAACCTTGGGTAACAGATTACCCGCCTTTACATAACGCGAATGATCAATTACGTACAATCCATTATTATTGATAATTAAATTACCGGATGCATCCGTCATCCTCGGGTATACATAAATATTGCCAATGGATTGTTTCTCTTCCGCTACTACACGAATCGATCCCCCCTCAAAGTCTCTGAACACCAATTGATCAACACCTGGTAATAAACTGTGTAACGTAGTTTTATTTAAAGCAACGTTAACGGTAGTGTTCCAGGATATTGGTTTTACAATAGGCGTCACGATAAGTCCCACTTCCCATCCGCGTCCATCCAGGGCGCCCACATTGGTAAGTATGCGATCGGAACCTGTGCTACCCGGAATATCGAGCTTCAAAATTTGGTTAAACGTTCTGCTCCTGTAATATGCTATGTCAATGCCCAATCTATGATGAAACATGGTGGCCTCGAGGCCCAATTCAATTTCGTGCTTTCTTTCAGGCCGGATACTGTTATTGCCAAAAAGACTTCCATTTGTTGTCGCGGAAATAACGGAGCCGGTAGTCGTCATCAGATTGCTAAGCTTATACAGGATATTCGACTCGTAGGCTGGAGGCGCATTGCCAACTATCCCATAAGAAGCGCGTAATTTTCCATAATTGATAGCGGTTGGCATTTTGAATACTTCCGAAAAAATAAAACCGGCATTGACGGATGGATAGAAATAACTGTTCTTACCAGGAGGAAGTGTTGATGAGTATTCTTGTCTGCTAGTACCTTCTAAAAAGAGGTAATCTTTGTAGCTAACATTTAAAACGCTTAAAAAAGCATACTTCAGAATTTTAGAATTGGTTTGAATAGTATTCAACGGAGCGCTATAAGAATTGACCAGATTGAACCAGTTTTCTTGCGCGAGTCCGCCGGTGGTGGTAACTGTTTCCGTCCCGTATTTCTCATCTCGTAATTGAAAACCGCTATTCATCGAAACACGAATATTTTTCTTGAAATTTTTGGAATACGATAATAGCGCATCAGCATAAAACAGGGTATAATTTCCATTTCCAATTCCATATGAGCCCGTGCTGCTGGCGCCGTTAAATTCCGACGGATACTCATTATACTGAAGCGTTTCTGTCGCGGACCGGGTGAAGTCATTACCTATTCGTCCACGAAGCCGGAGATTTTTAGCAACTTCATAGTCTGCCGTCAGACTAGAAATCACACGGTCCTGTGATTCATCTTCACTGTTTGTTAATTGCTGCCATAGAATATTCATGACTTCGTGTCCCCGCGGAGTTGTAAATTTTAATGCTTCTGCCGGGTTACGATTTGACTGTTCATACGGGATCCATTTATATCCTTGCTGAGTTTTATATTTTTCAAAAAATATGGACATATCCTCTGCCCTGCTAAAAAAACCACTCCAGCTTGACATCAACCTGTTAATTTTAAGTGGCCGGTTGTGCACCAGACTTTTTGTATAGTTAACAGCAAGATCAATACTGAACCGTGTACTTAGCTTTAAAGATGTATTCAGGTTAATTGTATTTCGGGCAAGTTTTCCGCCAACCTGAATTCCCGCATAGTCACTCCGTGAATATGAAAGTCGATAGGACCATTTATCAATTTGATTCGCAAGCGCCAGATTGAAAACAGATCCATAACCCTTTCGGTAGAAGTTTTTATAGTTGTCGGGTTGAGGAGAAAAATTGCGTACCGTTCCATCCCACCAAAACACTTCCTGGCCCTCCATCTTTGGACCGAATTGAGCATATGATTCAAATAAAGGCCGCCGCCCATCCAAACTTCCGTCGCCATTAGCATCCACTGATACCCATCCCTCTTCATTCGCGCCTGCTGCAATATTTCTCTGGCGGTCGAATCCAGGGCCATATATATTCTGGTATCGAGGCGTGAAGGCCACTTCTTCCTGGGTCAGCTGATAATTAAGTTCGACACCCAGTCCGGATTTTCCGGATCCTTTTTTGGTGGTTATTAAAACTGCTCCGCTCGACGCATCTGATCCATAGAGGGCGGTCGCACTCGCTCCTTTCAATATCGTTAACGTCTCTATGTCGAAAGGATTGATATCAAGAATACCATTACCCCGAATGCGCGTGTCAGTAAAATAATCATCGTTGTTTATACCGGCCGCACCTTTCTCATTGCCATCGCGCATAATTACACCGTTAAGGACGTATAGCGGCTGGGAATTATAGTTAAGGGAATTTAATCCACGAACCTGAACGGTTACTGCGCTTGTCGCTCCTCCGGGTGCCGTTCTGATCCTGACACCAGAGGCCTTTCCATAGATAGCAGAGGCAACATTGAAATTACCTGAAGCAGTCAGTTCATCATTCCCTAATGTGGTTACCGAGTATCCAAGCGCTTTTTGTTGACGTTTTATACCCAGGGCTGTAACGATGACTTCTGATAGTGATTGAACGTCTTCGGCAAGCACCACATCCATTCTGTCTTTTTTATCTAAAGAAACCTGTTGTGTTGAAAACCCTACGTAGGAAAAAACAAGGATGTTGTTTTTATCTTCAGGTACTTCAAGCGAAAAATTTCCATTTGTATCAGTGGTTGTACCTTCGCTACTACCTTGAAGCAAAACATTCACTCCAGGGAGCGGTATAGTGTCCGAGCTTCCCCTTACTGAGCCATAGATCCAATGACGCCGAACTTCATCATCAACAGCTGGCGAAATCGTTGAGTCTGCCAGGGCTGGGGAACTGGCATTTTCCGCGAGCGGCGAAATAATATAGATTCTTTCATTAATATTTTCTATTCTTTTGAATGACAGGCGATTTTGTGTTAGTATTTCTTCCAGATACGTCTCAAAGTCCTCATTTAATAGAGGTCGGTATACGGCAGATTTTCCGGAAAGGTATTTCTTTTGGTAGGCAAAACTGACACTATAATTATGTTCAATTTTATCAAGAATTTCTGTCAAAGGAATTTTATCGGACTCGCCCTTCTCGGCAGGATCACCTTTTTTTTCAACTTTAAATGCAAGATCCTGTGCATAGCCGCTTACTGTCATACAACTGCATGACATAAAAGTGCCAATAATTGCCCCTATCACTGTTAGTGACTGGTTGTACATATCTTCTTATACCTAAGGTTTAGGCAACCTGTTAATATGAGCAAAAGATCAATCTGCCACTACCTGAGCGGATTGATAATAATCTGATTATTCTTTTGTTCTATTTTAATGTCCAGTGTTTCTGAAAGCACTTTAAGCCAAACATTCATATCGCGGGCCGGCACTTTTGCAGTGACTTTTTTAGTTGCCAACGTCGAATCCATAATAATTATCTCTTTCCCAAAATTATCCTCCATATCACGCGCTATCGCTGACAATGAAAAGTCATTCATGATGTAAAGATTGCCTCTCCAGGCTAGTTTATCGTTTGCATCGGCCTGGTTTTCACGGCTCACTACCATTTTCCGCAATGATTTTTTATAGTCAGCGCGCTCACCGGGTCGGAGTGTCACCAAATCACCCGCGATATGCAACCTTACTTTTCCAGACTGCAGATAAACCGATGGCGTTTCTCGCCGTGTGTTCACATTAAATTCTGTGCCTAGAACCTGAACCATTATGTCACCTGGAATTCTAACCTGGAAAGGTTTATGATCCGCTGTTTTGACGACACTAAAAAATGCTTCGCCTTGCAAAAACACTTCCCGTTCATTTTCAGTGATCCATGAACCCGAAAGCTCGATGGACGAATTCGCGTTTAGAACGACAGTAGAACCGTCATCAAGCACAACTTCCTTCACTTCAGCAAAAGACGTTTTATACGTTATTGTTTTTTCTGCACCGGTATTTAATAGATAACCTAAAGCTATGAGCGTTACAATAACCGCTGCTGCGAGAGAGGCATATCGTGGAAATTTTATTTTGGCTCGATCAGATAGTTCCTTTTCAGCATGATTACTCACGTTTTTCCAAACTGCCAGGTAGGCCGCATTGGCTTCGTGATCAGAAGACAACCCTGACGATTGAACTAACTGGATAGCTTCATCAATTTCATTCGTTTGATCCGGATAATTTGTGATTATATTTTTCCAAAAACGAACAGATTCTTCATCAGGGTTCAATACCCATTTTTGAAAACTTTCATCCAGCGCAAAATCCGCTGCTGAATAGTCTTTATAGTGGCCCATCGGTCTTTAATTTAATTCGAAATTTAATAATGCTCACGCTATATGTGGGATTTAATACCGAAAACGGTTTAACACACAAAAACTAACCACTCATGGCAGGATTTCTTTAGGGAATTAAAGGTAAATATTAGATTATAATGCCAAAAAGGAAAAGACAATGCTGAATAAATTCTTAATGAATGCCTTTCCAACACATATTTCTAATACCGTTAAATCCATTATTTATCCACCCGCAGGGTTAACTTTAAACGAAGATCCCGTGAGGATGCGCCAACCATAAGCCTGAACTCTCCTGGTTCAATTACAGGCTCTAGCTTTTCATTTAGCATGGTTAACATGGTTGGATCAATTTGAAAGGATACCTCTTTGGATTCTTCCGCCAATAAATGAATACGTTGAAACCCCTTTAATTCCATGACAGGCCTTGCCACCGAGGCCAGCAGATCCCGAATATAAAGCTGAACAACTTCATCGCCTGCTATCCTTCCCACATTTTTTACCCTACACTTAAGGGTGACGGATTCTCCTGCGGCAATTTCATTTTTTTCAAGCCTGATGTCACTGTATTCAAAGTTCGTATAACTCAGTCCGTAGCCAAATGGAAAAAGTGGCAAACCGGATAGATTATAATAATCATCGCCCCGTCCTGTAGGCTTATGATTATATACCAATGGCAATTGCGCTTCATGCAACGGAAATGTAACGGGTAGACGACCCGCCGGATTATAATCACCAAATAGAACGCTTGCCAATGCGGTTCCTCCTTCTTCTCCCGGATACCATACATCAACCACGCTGTTTACCCGATCTAACCAATTACTCATGGTAATTGCACTTCCCCCTACTAACACAACGACTACAGGTTTGCCTGTGGCGGCAATTTGTTGTATCATTTCTTCCTGATGACCAGGCAGCGACAAGAGTGCCCTGTCTTGAAATTCCCCCTCATGAATTCCGGCAACCACTACAGCAACATCTGCCTTCCGTGCTGTTGTCACGGCATCTTCAATTTTTCTTTTCCAATCATTTTGCACGCCCGCATTCCAAATAAGTTTAAGCTTTGCATTACCCACTGGCTCAAAAAACTCGATCCGAATATCATAGGATTTATCTTTCTCAAAGGAAAAATCAACCAGCATGGTATTGTACGTTTGTTTACGCCAATTATCAATTACCAATTGATTGTTTAGAAAAAGTCGAAAGCCGTCGTTACCCTCCAAACCTATTTTTACAATACCTGCAACGGGCGATTTTATTTTACCTGTCCATCGAGCAGAATAAAAATCCTTTGGAATAGTCCGGTCTGGTGAAGATAATGTCCAAAGAAAATCAATACTGTTATTAACCTTTGTCACCGTTGGGTTGCCCTGTAAGTTTAAGTTACTGAAATATTCTCCCTTCAGACCAGGTCCGCTCTCATGTGACAAAAATTCAGGAGGAACAACTTTCCACTCCACGTTCTCAACTCCGCAACCCTCGCTATATACTATGCTGACACTGCCGGCTCGCTTCTTAAGACCTTCAAGAATACTGATCTTTCCAGTACCTGGTCCGCTGTAGCCACCTAATCTTGCTTCCGTTGCTTCTACTCCAATAACGGCAATAGATTGTACTGTTCTGTTGAAGGGCAATGTTTGTTTATCATTCTTTAGCAGCACCATAGATTCAAGCGCTGCCTTTGTTGCGAGTTCCTTATGCAATTTGTTTTTTGATAGTGCAACGACAGCATCTTCGGACACGTAGGGCTTCTCGAAGAGACCCAGTTTAAACTTTGCCCGCAATACCCTCGCCACAGCATCATCAAGTCTTTTTTGATCTATCTTTCCATTCAAAAAATTTGTGTTGAATAAGCGGTGATGCCGGTATTCAGTTTGAAAAATAACGTCCAGCCCTCCCGTAATGGCCTGATCGGCAGCCGTCGGAAAATCAGGTGATGTATAGTGAAGAACGATTGAACCTCCGGTAGCACTGGCATCGGAGACTACAAAGCCGTTGAATCCCCAGTCCTGTTTTAATTTCTTATTGAGCAGCCAATCATGGCTTGTACAGGGTATCCCATCAAGTGAATTATAGCTTGTCATTACCGACTGCGATCCACCTTGCTCAAAACAAGCTTTAAAAGGAGGAAAATGGATCTCTTCAAGAAAGCGTTCATTGAAGTGAATCGGATAGCTATCCCGTCCTCCGTCGCCTACATTGGCAATCAAATGTTTGGGCGTCGTTATAATACCGGATTTTTCGAATGATTTTACGAACGCAACGGCCATCGCGGAAGTGAGAAACGGATCCTCCCCATAAGTTTCCTCCACCCTGCCCCAACGTACATCACTGGCGATATTAATAACAGGTGACAATATTTGACGGATGCCCCTTGCTTTTGCTTCCTTGGCAATGGCAGTTGATACATGCCGCATAAGTGTTGTGTCAAACGTCGCTGCTAACCCGATTGCCTGCGGGAATGATGTCGCTCCATCCCGCACCAATCCGTGCAAAGCCTCGTCGAAGGCAATGATGGGAATTCCTAACCGGGTTTTTTCTACAAAGAATTTTTGTATGGTGTTAATTTTTTTTGTTAGCGTTAATCCACTCTCCGCAGTGTTATATTTAAGAAGCTGCTGTGTATCTTCATTGCCTTTTGATGCCGCACTAACCTGAAGGCCAAAAATACCATGCGTATACTGGCCGGGTTCCATATTGTCGAGGTCGCCGGGAATCATAAAGAGTTGAAAAAATTTTTCTTCTGGGGTCATTCGTCCAAGAAGGTCCTTCACCCGTTCATCTGTTGATAATACCGGGTTTTTATAAGGCAGTAACTGCTTCTGAGAAAAAACTTTATCATGGGAAAAAGACAAGCTAATAATTAAGACCACTATAGATATTACCTTCATATTCGAACGTTATTTGCTGATTTACTACAAAGATTTTTTTCTCACCTTCTTACCCATACTGAAATAGACCTCGATTTTTCATTGCTTCAAATGTTACCCGCAGTGATATGGTCAACATGAACTACAAAGAACATCGTGGGATGCCGCCAATGTAAATGAAACGGCAATACTCCGGTTTTCTAACCCCCGATGGCTCATCACCAAGGAAAGTGGTCTTCTCGCAAATTATAACATCAAGGGCATTTCAAGTTGGAAACAGTTTCTTTGACTACCCTTTAGTCAGTAACCATCCCGCAACATAAGTGTCCATTAATTATAAATCATTAAATTTTTCGTAATATAAATTCATGAAACGCTTACTACAGATCTGTTTAATCATACTCTCTTTTATTTTAGTGCTTGCTGCCACAATAGCGTTGCAGCATGTAGATCCAAAACAAAAAAAGCCCGATGTTGAAACCTACACCTTTGAGGATACCCTAGCGAACCGCAGCTACAAATTGGATAGTTTAAAAACAATCATCGGTGACAACAAAGGTCTCCCGGAAGGATTTGAGATAGCAGCAGCCATTGCCTATTCAGCCTTTCCAGAGTTAAAAGATGTCAATATTGATATGATACTCACGCAGGAAGGTGCGCCCATGGAATCAACATTAGAAATTTGGTCGTTGTTTGGTCCACGGAAGAACCGTCACTATCAGATTTTGCTAAACGATGTTGAACACTCCTATTTCGATCCTATCTTACTTCGCTCACTTCCCTTCGATGCACAAGTAGGGATACTGGCCCATGAATTGGGTCATATAGTTTACTACCACGAGTTAAACATCTTTGAGTTCGGCAAATGGGGATTGAAGTATCTCCGCGATGATGAATTCCGTGCAACACACGAAAGGACGACTGACCTGATGCCGGTCTATTACGGACTTGGAAGCCAGATCTATCAGTACGCCTATTTTGTTCGCTATGACCCTACTTGTAAGTCATTCTATGCCGAAGGAAAAGATTTTATGGATAAGTACTACTTAACGGATAAGGAATTGTTAGACACATTGATAAAAAGAAAGTCTCATTAAAAGTTATCACTTATCTGAGTGGTTAAGATCATGGATCTATAATAATTCAAAAATAAGCAGAATTGCATCGTTTGAGAGGGCCTCAAACTCTAATTCCGAAACGTTACTCATACTTAAACCATCCTTTTGTTGAAGTAGCCTATTTTGTAATTCAAACGCGCCCTCAATTACAAAAGCAAACACTGCCCCATGATTATTTTTCAGCTTTAAAGTGAAATCATTGCGGCCAGTAAATTTCCCAATATGACCTTTGATATTCTCTGTCGTTAAAATATCTGCCAGAAAATTTCTGGAGGCGTCTAAATCAAATGTGGAAGTAATTGACGGTTCATTATTTGTTTGATTGTTTAAAAACCAGCAACAAATAAAATTAATTGCTTCACTTTGGTATGAGTTTGTTATTGTTAAAACCGAAGAATCTTTAACGCAAAGCAATGCACTTTGACCTACGTCAATAAAATGAGTTGAAGCATCATTATTAAGCTTATATTCTATTCCTCCAATTGTGGGAAGTATAAAAATTAAATGATCATCTGGAACAGAATAGGTCAAGCTTGCGCCAGGCAGCACAGTCTCATCATTAAGCGCAACGAGACTTTTGAATGGCTTACGATGAGCATTCTGGTAAGACCCAAAATTAAATGAATGAAAACTTTGATGAGTCCGGGACTGTGTTCTTCCTCTTTGATCAGCCAAATATATTACCGCCTCAGATTCCATAGTCCTTGTCTAATTTAAAGTCACGAATGACAGTACCCGGCCCATCGTAAATCAGGCACTTACCACAATTGTATGGGTGAGAACAAATCCCGCGGATATACTTCCTTCAATAGTCGACATTTGATTCGCTATTGAATCCGAAAAAACATTATCGGAGGTATTAGAAGTGTCCTGAGTTCCTCTGGTGTAAAACTGTGTAGCGGTTGTATAGACTGTATTGCAGACATCCGTTGGGAAAGCAATTTGTGTTACAAGTAATGACTTTCCTGTTGAATCATAAATGTGAACATGGATATGAGGAGCCCTTCCGCTATACCAACCTGGAAAAATAGTTTTAAAAGAAACTAAACCATTACTATCGCTGCTCTGACGTCCTCTTAGAAAATGCACAGACTGAAAATTCACGGACTGCATACCCGTTCCGCCATACTCCGAATAATAACCGTCTTTATCGCAGTGCCAAATGTCAACAATGGCATCTGGTAAAGCAGCACAATTCGAGGTTATATTTTGAATAGTAACGTTCACTGCCATTTCTATTCCGGTCCTGTCCGACGTGATATCCGTAATAACCAGACTTGAGGGGCTTTTCGTAGGGAACGGTCCAGCGGTCTCAGAAGGTGAGACAGTACATGTACCAGTAGAATTTGTAGTAGGATCTGCACTTTCATTGCCACATGCAGCAATAAAGGGTACAATTAGACTGCCGAAGCCTAAACGTTTAATAAATTCTTTTCTTTGCATACGCTAGTTACTTTTTAGGAATGTTTTACAAAGAAACGAACAAGTGCCTCCAATATTTAATAAAAAAAGAGATTTGCGATAAACCCGATGTATGTCGCGAAGAATGAAAAAGCAGCACACTGAATTGCGAAGTACCTTTATAGGAAGAAATCGGGTTGATCCTTCTAAATCGATTGATATGTTGAAAAAAACGAAAAGCACCATTTGGCATGTAGTCGGCTGCTTAACTTTTCTGATTGTCCCTATCCTACTTTCTCCGCGTCCGCCGCACATGCCACTATTTTCCAGACCTACATTTAGAGATTTGCTGGCGAATGGCTTCATGCTTATCTTTTTTTATCTCAACTACTATCTATTTATACCTAAGCTTTACTTTAGGGACAAACATGTAGGGTATGGTTTATTAATAATTTTAGGCTTTCTAACGATTACACTTCTGCCTTCGATACTGACGGGTTATATCCCGTGGGATCCACCCCGGACTCCCAATCCGGCACCTATAGGCATCAATGATATAATGATGGTACAGCCAATGCGCGATGATTCATCATTTTTAACACAGGTAAAACATAATATTTTCCTGTATATCGCGGTGATTCTGTTTTCTATTCTGCTTCGTATACGAATGAAACTTTTCGATACAGAAGTTTTGAAGCATAGCGCTGAAATTGGAACGCTTAAAAATCAGATCAATCCTCACTTTCTTTTCAACACCTTGAATAATATTTATGCATTTGCGATCCGTGAAAAATCGCCTGCTACTGCCTCAAGTATATTAAAACTTTCGGGCATGATGAGATATGTTGTTACTGAGACATCGCAGAACTTTGTGCCGTTAGAAAAGGAGATTACTTACACCAACGACTACATCGATTTACAAAAGATGCGCCTCACAAAAACCCTGAACTTGTCGTATACTGTGAATGGAAATATCCAACGTCAAAAAATTGCACCGCTCATACTGATACCATTTATAGAGAACGCATTCAAGCATGGTGTTAATCCAGACCAGGAATCCTATATTAGTATTAAAATCATTATCGCTGACTCCTCAATTGAATTGGTTGTGGAAAATCAAAAAGTGAAAACAAGTCGTGAATTGCATACTGAAAGTGGCGTTGGAATTGAGAATACAAAGTCAAGGCTTGAGTTGTTGTACCCCAACAACTATTTTTTATCTATTGATGATTCCCAAGATCACTATAGAGTAAAATTAAACATAGAATTAAAGTGATCACAGCAATAGCCATCGACGATGAACCTCTTCCCCTGGAAATACTCGAAGCGTATTGTGCCGATATCGATTTCCTCAAGCTCGAAAAAACTTTTACTAAAACATCAGAAGCCAAAAAGCACTTGGATAAGTACCCAGTTGATCTGATTTTTCTCGACATCAACATGCCGTCCATATCAGGAATTGATTTCTACAAGGACCTTAAGCAAGATACCATGGTAATTTTTACCACCGCCCACGCACAATATGCGCTGGAGGGTTTCGAATTAAGTGCCGTCGATTTTTTACTTAAGCCGTACTCATTTGAACGTTTTTCAATCGCAGTAAACAAAGCAAATGACTTCTACGCATTTATCCATAATAAACCTTCCCTTGAGGAGAAGCATTTATTTGTTCGTTCTGAATATAGTCTTATCAAAATTTCAATCTCTGAAATTCTTTACATAGAAGGGCTCGCCGATTATCTTAAAATACATTTTGAAAATGGCAAGATGATTTTAACAAGGATGACTATGAAAGGAATGCTCTCCAAACTTCCGACAAGTGAATTTATTCGCGTACATAGATCCTTTATTATTCCCATCAACAAAATAAAAGCTGTCAGGAATAAAACTATTTATCTTCATGAAGACCAGGAGATTCCGATCGGTGCAAGTTATGAGGAGGACTTTTCGAAAGCATTTAAAAGCTGAAAGGAAATCATTTTTCAAAAAAGACAGGTTCACGCTGAGGCCGCAAAGAAAAGGCCCGCAGAGGTTGCAGAAATTTATTTTTGCGACCTTTGCGGATTGTCTTCGCGGCCTTTGCGTGAAATATTTTCAAGGTTTCAGCATTCATCGACCATTTCGCTTCCGTCACGTTGTTCGGACTCTTTGTTTTTGTTAACTATCTTTAGGTAACAAGTCTTCAAAAATGCGCATTACTTTCATCGTTTTGTTAACCACCATAGGAACGTTCACCGCTTTTCTTATCAGCAACAAAAAGCATCCTATGGTTTCAAAAAAAATTGAGATACGCGGGATCTATGGAAGTCCTGAGCCCTTCTGGAAAAAAAATCTCAGGTTGGACCAGCTTGGTGTGAACGCAATCTTTATGCATGATGAATCAATCAATGAAGGCATAATGAAACGGGCAAAGGCTGAGGGACTCAAGGTCTTTGCAGAGTTTGCAACCCTGAATGGCAAACATTATGTAGAGGAACATCCTGAAGCATGGGCCATCGACAAAAATGGAAATAAAGTAGAAGCTGCCACGTGGTTTATGGGTGTTTGTCCAACGGAGCCGGGATTCAGGCAGCATAGAATTGATGAGTTAAGAAAGCTTTTGCGAAAGTTTGATCTCGACGGGATATGGATGGATTACCTGCACTGGCATGCGCAGTTTGAAGATCCGGAGCCAATTCTTCCCGAGACTTGTTTTTGCGATCATTGTCTTACCCGTTTTCAATCTACCTCAGGCATTAATGTGCCGGAAGCAAGCACGTCAAAAAAAGCGGAGTGGATCCTTAACAATCATGACAGCAGCTGGCGAAATTGGCGATGTTCGGTTATTGCAGGATGGGTGCGGGATTTCAGAACAGTTATTAACGAAGAAAAGCCTGGCGCTCTACTGGGAGTCTACCATTGCCCCTGGGATGACAGTGATTTCAATGGAGCACGTCGTCGAAACCTGGGTCTCGATTATGATACGCTCAGAGAAATTGTAGATGTTTTTTCACCGATGGTGTATCATGGACGGATGGGGAAAAAGCCAGAGTGGGTGAAAGAAAATATAGAATGGTTCAGCAAACGTTTAAAGATTAAGGCAGGTTCGTTTCCAAAAGTCTGGCCGATCGTGCAGTCATATAATGATCCCAATATTATTTCTCCAGGGGAATTTGAAAAGGTTTTACAATATGGATCAGGAGCCCAGGCAACCGGCGTGATGATGTTCACCAGCAATTCTGTAGCTGAGGATGAGCAGAAGATAGAGACGATGAAGAAAGTTTATTCGGGCTGGAGTAATCAGAAATAGAATTAGATAGCACTAACACAATTGGGAAACAGGTCGCGCTGTTGGTTAACGCTATTTGTTCAACCATATTATCGGGTTGCGGATGGGCAAATTCCGGATAACTTCTTCTACCAGTGGATCATGATCCAGTTTTTTCCAGGCATTTAATAATTTCTCATCTTTGAACTCCAGTGCGCTAAATACCAGGAAGGGATGGGCTACCGGCCAATTCTCCCAGTACATCACATCTTTTTTAAACGGCCACTTATCTTTATTTTCAACATACGGTAAAAGAAAACGAACACCCTTTTCAATACGCTTACCGTCCGTTGTTTGATACTTCCATAAATTGTCCTTTTCATCTGAAAGGATCTTGCAAACCATTGACATGGCGTCGAGATTGAAAAGTGAGTAGCCATAGGGTTTTGTTCTGCGCAGCTCTTCGGGAAAACTTCCATCTTCAGCCATTTGGTTCGGAAGTAATACTGTTTTGTAACGATCTTTACAAAAGGCGATCAACTCCTGATTACCGGCAAATTTTGCAAAAGCTCCCACCTGCATCACCCAGCACGTTCCGTGATTATTCTTTGCGTTCATTTCATCCTTACCATATTGATGCGACGTCAGCCATACCAAATATTTTGAAAACCAGTTTTTGATTTCCATCAACACTTCCTTATTAACAGCAGAAGAATTCTCCATCGCTCTTAATCCCTGAACTACTTCGATCAGGTGAATCGTATCAATAATACCAATGCCTCTTCCAGTTGCCCTTCCTTTGATAGCCTGTGCGAAATATAACGATGGGTTCATTATCGTTGCTGTATCCGCGAACCACACTTTCGCATGATGAAAGGCGTGCGCGACATACTTATTGTCTTTTGTAATGACATAGGCAGAAGCCAGTGCTCCGACTATCTGACTTAACCGTATCATTGCGTGACGATGGGCAACAAAATTATCTGGGTTGGTCTGGCCATCCCGTTGAATAAAGGGCCCATCGGGATGATCGGGATCAGGCCACCAATAATCTGCCTCGGAATAAAAATCGTGTTTTCCTCCGGAACTTCTAGGACTGGCAGAAGCAGTAACCGTAATCGGTTGTTCGTTCAAAGCCCAGGTTGCTTTTAGGAGAGATTGGTCTTTCAGGACAGCAATGATTTCTTTCTCGAAATTGTTTTGTCCAATGCAAATGCTTGTATGAAGGAGGGTAAAGACATATAATAACCACTTTGTTCTCATTCTTAATCTTTTTTAAAATGCTAGACTAACTCAAATTAGTTTTCCTTATTCGATATTCCCGTGTTGAATTGAACACCGAATATCGAACACCGAACAAGGAATGATGAAGGAACGGTCTCAACGTTTAGTTTCATTTCCGGCCACTTGAAACGTCCGATTTCTAATTTGCAGTCATAAATTTCCAGGATACCGTTCCAAGGTTATCGGGTTTCTTCTTTTCTGCTTTTGAAATAGTCCCTTTTAATTTACCATTCTTCAAGCGATCCACTTTAATTTCCCGCCATGAATACATTCCTTTTTCATAGTCGAAACTGACACCATCGTCGTCGTAAAGTTTGTACGTGACGGGTTTTGTTCCATAGTGCCGGATCTCAAGATTGTATTTTTCATTTTGTCCAGGTGCACGAAGATTTGCGTCCATCATCGGAATAATCCCACCATCTTTTACGTAGACCGGTATTTTATCCAGGCCAGGCGTGACGTTTATTACTTGACCATCTCCGGCAAATTCACCGGTATAAAAATCATACCATTTGCCTTTCGGAAGAATAACATTCCGTGAAGTTTGATCCGCAAACATGGGAGCTACCAAAAGAAAATCACCTGCCATGTACTGATCTTTGATCTCTTTCAGAACTGCTTCAGCATAAGGATTGTCATTCAGGCTGCTGGTTTTCAGTTCCGTCATAGCGGAAGCAGAAAAACCTTCTTCAAGATTCATAGCGCGAAATGGCGGAATACCTTCGAAATGATAACGCGCAAAAGCCGTATAGAAATAAGGCATCAGCTGCATCCGCAACAACGCAATTTCTTTTACCTGTTTTTCAACCTCCGGAAAAGACCAGGGTTTAGTTCCACTGGCCCATGCGTTGAGCATGGCCATGGGGGAAAAACAAACCGATTGCATTCTGCGCAACCATTCCTCAGCAGTTTTGGATGATCGTACCTCTGGGGTCCACAGCACTCCGCTGAAACCACTGTTACACAATGCAGTTATAAAATCTTCGTGACTGTAATAATCATTATAGATTACATAAGGCAAAGATGCGCCTCCTCCGTTGCTAGCTCTTGTAAGCCCGTAGGTCCTTTCATTTTTTTCGTGGTACAGTCCGGCAGTAATTTTTTGCCACAGCAGTCCGTACGTCTGCCGAATTTGTTCAGCACTTAATCCTGAGGGAAAGGAAGCAACATCGGGCCACAGGTAATGATCGTATCCATCAGTCTCATCAATTTTGTATCCACTTACCCCGATGCCTATATGCTCTTTTTTAAATAAACCAGAAATGTGATTTACAGCTTGAGGCATGGTAACATCGGGAACAACACCTCCCCATACGGTATGTGAACCTGTATAGGGCAAAACATCCTTGTAAATTGGAGACTCTCTAGAAACATAAGGATTCGTCCAGAGATTTACTTTGATATTCATTTCTTTCATTTGATTCACAAATTTTGAAGGATCTGGGAATCGTCCTTTGTCCCATGAAAATGTACAGGGGTAACTTTTACTTTGCCATCCCGGCTCAAGACCTATCACATCGAGGGGAAAACCTCTGTCAGAAAATTCTTTTGCTTCCAGAAGGGTTTGTTCCGCATCGAATAATCTGGGCACACGATGACTAAAACCCAATCCCCAACGCGGCGGTAAACATCCTCCTCCATTGTACAAGTTGTATCTCCGCACAGCATCTAAGGCCGTAGGTCCTGCAAACACATAGATTTCCATACCTGGCGCAGGAACGAGGATTTCCACTGCGTCCGAATAAGGTCTTGATGTCCACTGTTTGTCTGTGTTTCGGTCGCGAGCCTCGGGTGCCTCCGGACTATCTTTACGGACGCCTGTTCCTGCCCACACTTTGATATACCGTGCTGAATTAATGAATACACCATAACCACGATCTGAAACATAAAAAGGTACAGGCGCATGGGTTCTCCCATCGTCTTTTCCTCCATAATGATCCACGTGCAATTCCATGATACGGCCGCGTTGATGCACTGTCTTAAAATTTAGTCCGAAGCCGAAGAGTTGCTCTCCTTTCATCAACGGAAAGCGAAGCTGTGCCTGGCCGTTGTAAACTGAAGCCCCTATCTTACTTTTATCAAAAGGGAATTCTGCTTTGGCAATTTGGTTGAGAGCGGATATGTTGGGTTTTATATCGGCTGCAGAAAAAAGACTAAAAGCTTCGGGTTTTCCTACTTCTGCTTTCCATATACCCGGCGCAACTTCAGTCCAGGTCAGGTCTTGAGACGCTGCCGTCAAGACGGGGATAAAAATCAGAAACAGAATATAATGTATAGATATCTTCATGCCTATTTAAAGTTAATTACTTTACCTGCGTCACAAAACCGCCCTTGGAAATGAGTTTCACCTTTACATTTTTACCATTTGTTACCAGAGAAACCGTTTCAAATGTGCCTGGTTGTGCTCCATCCGTAATGATCTGTAAGGTTGTCTCCTTTTTTTTCAAAAATGGAAGATCAAAAGTAACTTCTTGTTCACTGCCCTGTCCGTTAATGCCGCCGATATACCAATCCTTTCCCTTTCTGCGCGCGATAACAACAAATTTACCTGGTGTACCGGCCAGGTAACGCGTTTCATCCCAGGTTACAGGAACATTCATCAGAAATTTTTTCGGGGCATCCGGTAACGCCTGGTATGAATTCATATTATCAGCAAAGTGAAATACACCGGATTCAAATACGATGGAGAGTGCCAGTTCATGTGCGAAAGTAGTTTGCCGGATCGCTTCTCTTTTGTTGGTGAAAGTCGCCGGCGTGTAATCCATAGATCCCACAACATTTCGCGTGAACGGAAGAATCGTATTGTGAGAAGGAGCCATATCGCAAAACTTTTGATTTCCATAACCTTCGGCACCTTTTACCGATTCCATAGACATGAGATAAGGGTACGTGCGCTCCCAACCGCGAGGCAATGTTGAACCGTGAAAGTTTACCATGATCTTGTAATCGGCGGCATCCCGCAGAATATCAAAGTAACGCTTGATGACAGGTTGTTTATCGCTGTCAAAAAAATCTACTTTTATTCCTTTCACTCCCCATTGCTTCATGCGTTCAAATTCCTTTTTACGCGCATCAGGAAAAGCCATAAGGTTAGCCATGCTCAGAGTATCTTTCTCACGCCCCATACCGGAATGATACCATAAGAAAATGCCAACACCCTTACCGTTGGCATACTTCACCAGATCTTCCATGGTGCCTCCTTCCATTTTCGGCCAGCCTGCATCGATCAGCACATATTCCCATCCCATTTCTGCATTGAAGTCGATGTATTTTTTTTGAACATCAAATTCCCGTGTGGTACTTCCTTTAGACCACCAGCTCCAGCTCGCGCGTCCAGGCTTAATCCATGAAGTGTCTTTTATTTTTGAAGGCGGGTTCAAATCTGTAATGAGCGTAGTTTGCTGCAAGGTATTTAACGAAGGTCCGATTATGACCGCGCGCCAGGGTGTTGCCCAGGGAAGTGTGGATTGAGGCTCAGGATCCGCATCGCTTGTGACTTCTTCCTTTTCAGGAAAACGAATTGTGTAAATACCGTTGTTCTGTTTGTCGTATAAATGAGTACCACAGTACGTCTCATCCAGTCCGGCTTCACTGATCAACATCCATACATTATCTACATTAAACAATGCTGGAAAAGCCCAGCCGGCGGGATTAGGCGATGGAGAACCGGGCGATATGGCATTCTCATAGTATGTTTCGTAACATGGCTTGTTCCGAACATTGAGATCATAGGGCTGTATCCACGCTTTGGCCTCCTTTGGAATGGCAAAGCCTGAGTTTTCCCCTGTTATCTTATGAAGATTACCATCTGCTTTTAAAAAATGATAGCGGAATGCTATACCATCATTATAAGCACGGAAGATGAGATTAACTTTTTCCTTGTTTTCATTTTCCAGCACCAATGTTAATTCGTTCGCGGGATTATCCGATTTGAGTTTTTTGCCAACAAGAAGAGTATATGGTTCTCTTATCTTGTTTTGCTTCTGTTCTACAAATTTTAGCGATGAAGAAAACTGTTGATCGTCCAGCTGGATGCCCAGGGGCGATTCATTAATAACGGTGCGCTTATCGTATGATATGGTATAAGATACCTTGTCGCGATTCGATATCCGTATGTTAATTTTTTTGTCGGGGGAAGAAAGACTCCATTCTTGCGCGTAGACTTTACTTCCAAAAAAGAATAGAAAAATTAACAGATATGCGTGCTTGAGAATGTTCCTGGTCATCTTTAATTGCTATTTTATTAGTTACAATTGTTACACTTACTCATAAGTTATCTTTACTAGAATTCAGGCCACAATGTCCGCACTTCATAGGCTGGGGATTGCTTCACGCTGGCCCACATCCCACGCTTCAGTTCGCAATGACGCGCTTCAGGCCCTCGTCATGCCGAGCCTGCAAATTTTTTAAACATCATTGCCCTTCCCGCGTAGGCATCCCCCGTTGTGAGACTACACCAGGAAAGACCTGCACGCGAGCCAAACCAGTCCCTTTCAAATTCCGACTTCCCTAACTGCACTTCATAGTCTGGGGATTGCTTCGTCAGCACGCGAGGCGCGTGGCTTCCTCGCAATAACGAACTTCCGCTTCTACCCGTCATGCCAAGACCCTTTAATCTATTCATCATTTCGGCACGATGGTATATCTTTTTCCTTTTTCCGTTTCAAAATCAATTATATATCCTGTAACAACAGACAGCGGTGTTAATACAGCTTTTATATTTTTTTTATACGCTGGTAAATCACTTTGCATAACTAATGCATTTGGGTTTTTTCCTTGTGCTTCACGGCTCGCGGCTTCAATTACCTTGACCGGAATTGAAGTGTGAATACGGCAATTACCACCGAGAACCGAAACAACAGACGCTCCTTCCAATTTTCCATTAATCCATTTTATATCTACCTCAAATCCTCCCCTCCCTTTTATTCCGGATACAGAACCGGTCTTCCATTCATCGGGCAATGCAGGAAGCAAATGCATTTCACCAGCATGACTTTGAAGTAACATTTCCGTCATCCCGGCTGTAGCGCCAAAATTTCCATCGATCTGAAAAGGCGGATGTGCATCAAACAAGTTTGGATATGTTCCTCCACCGCCCATTGTTTCTTTTTTCTCTTTCGGATCTATATAAGTAAGACCCTCTTTCAAAATTTTGTAAGCATGATTTCCATCTCCAAGCCGTGCCCACCAATTCATCTTCCAGGCCATAGACCATCCGGTACTCACATCTCCCCGATGAATAAGAGATTGTTTTGCGGCGGCTGCGAGTTCAGGAGTTGATTTTGGTGTGATTTGATTTCCTGGATGCAATCCGAATAAATGTGAAAGGTGACGGTGTTTATCTTCAGGATTGTCCCAATCTTTAAACCACTCTTGCAACTGACCATACTGTCCGATGTGGTACGGATACAGCTTCTTCATTGCCGCTTCTATTTTTGTTTTGAATTCATTCTCATTTCCCAGTATGTCAACGGTCTCCATACAGGCTGAAAGTAATTCGCGCGTGATCGCCATATCCATGGTGGTGGCCATGCTGACCTGGTGTTCTTTTCCATCAACCTTGAATACATTCTCTGGCGAAGTAGAGGGATTGGTAACCAGGTAACCATCGGGACCTTCTACTAGCCACGCTAATAGAAATTGTGCAGAGCCTTTCATTAAAGGCCATGCTTTATTTTTCAAAAACGTTTGATCGCCGGTGAAACGGTAATGCTCCCAGAGGTGCAGACTGAACCATGCGCCGCTCATAGGCCAGCACGCCCAACGAGCCTGGCTGCGCGGATCCCATTCATACCCGCCGGGAGGAGAAGTCTTTGCCCAAATGTCTGAGTTATGATGCGCGCACCAACCTTCTTCAATACCATAATTAATCTTTGCTGTTTCCTTTCCATTCACAGCTAGCTGGTTGATAAAGTCAAACAACGGCTCGTGACATTCGGAAAGGTTTGTTGTCTCCGCATGCCAGTAATTCATTTCCGTATTGATGTTCGTTGTGTAGTTGCTCCCCCAGGGAGGTTGTACATGATCATTCCACATACCTTGTAAATTAGCGGGCGGCGAACCCGGCCGTGAACAAGCTATCAGTAAATACCTACCGAACTGGTAATACAATGTTTGTAAGTGATTGTCACTTTTTCCCTGGTTGAGCCTTAGCATATGCTGATCAGTAGGAAGTTTAAGCGCTTCCGGATCGGTGCCCAATTCTAATTTTACGCGATGGAACAATCTCTGATAATCGGAAACATGTGAAGCCCTCAGTTGAGCATATGTTTTCCGAAACGCAGCTTGTAAATTTGCAGATGCCTCCTCAGCAGGATCCTTTCCTGCTAACCCCGGTGATTTATTAAAACCATTGAAGCTCGTTGCTTCTGTAATATAAAGTGTTACTGCATCCGCATTTAAAACCTGAAGCGAGCTATCGGTTTTGTTAACGGACCCTCCTTCCGCTTTAATTTTTACCCGTATCTGAAATTTCATGCCTTCTCCAGGATCACGGTCATCATACACAACTTGTAAAGGTTCTGACTCGCGGTTAGCAACATGGATTGGTGCCTGTCCTTTGAGAACTAGTTCATCATTTGACACAGGCGCAGCTGTAAACTTCAGCTTGCTGTTCAACCACGCATTTAGGCTTATGCTTTTTTTCTTGCTCGCGGTAAGTCGTACAACCATTACCCTATCAGGATGACTAGTGAAAACTTCGCGGTCGAAGGTAATTCCTTTGGCTTTATAAGTAACGGAAGCTATTGAGGTATTCAAATCGAGACTCCGGCCGTAATTTGTGACGACTGCTTCACTCGATGAAAAGTATAGAAAAAAATTGCCCATGTGCAAGTAACGGGATGAGTATGGGCCTTGCATTTTTTTCCAGTATTTCGCAGCCAATGCGTAATCACCATCGTCAACGGCTTTACGAACTAACGGAAGGTATTTAACAGCATCCGGGTTATTGCCTGGATTAGGGTAACCCGACCACAGCGTATTGTCATTCAGTTGGAATTTTTCAATGCCGGAACCGCCAAACACCATAGCTCCTGTTTTTCCATTGCCCAGCGGTAACGCTTCTTCCCAAACGGCAGCAGGCTTGTTATACCACAATTTAAGCGGTGCGTCTTTTCTTGAAGGCTGAGCTTGTACAACATTCAACAGCATCAAGGCTGTACAAAAATTAAATAATACTTTCATCAATAATCCTTACGCGGTGGTATAAAATATTTTTTTAATTCTTTAATAGAACAAATAAAAGGTGGCTTCATTCTATTTTTGAAACCACCTTTTTTGTATTTAGAGTGTATCCTATAAGCATCCAAAAATTAATCGCAAAGGCGCAGGGACGCAAAGGATAAAGGAAAGACGGACACTATTTAGTTTCACGGGCATAATTGCTTTTGTCAGGATAAAATTACTTCGAAAGATAAATAGTTCCTTAATTAATAACCCTGATTTTGACTCCATACACCCTGCATGATATCCATTTGCTGTTGAGGAATGGGCCACAGATAGCCATCGAATTTACGCTTGACCGAGGCCGTTGTTCCGGAAAGTTTTGGAATTTCTATATGCGCGGTTCCCCATCGGATCAGGTCATTGTAGCGAAGTCCTTCAAAAGCTAGCTCTACCCTTCGCTCATTTCGTATTTGATTTTGTGTCAGCGCAATTAGGGGAGGCATCTCCACGCCTTTTCGTGCGCGCACATCATTCAACGCTTTTAATGCTCGTGTATCGGCGCCTTGTCCACTTTCAAACATAGCTTCAGCATAGGATAACAACAACTCTGCATAGCGCATCTTTACAATATGCTGATCGCTCAGTGTAGAAGAACTTGCGGCGACTATAGTCGGATCAATCCATTTTTTGAATGCGAGCTCGGTATACGGGAGAGAGCCTTCCGACAAACGACCTGCCGCTTTTGAAAATGTTCCAGAAGTGTGCATTACCCAGGGGTCGCCAAGCTCGAACATTGTCATTTTTAAGCGGGGATCTTTTTGGCCGGGAGCTTTTTCTTCATAAGAATTTCGAAGTTCCTTGGTGGGAAAAAAAGACATCCGGCTACCAACATATTGGTCTAATTGATGATAATCGCTGGGAGCCTGATACTGCACTGAAAACATGATCTCTTTATTATTTTTTTGCTCCTTGAAAAAGAGTCCTGAATAATTATCATGCAACCTGAACGGGTTAGCAGCATTGCCAATAAGACTCCAGGCGACATCTGCCGCCTCGGCCCAGCGCTGGTTATTCATGAGCACACGAACTTTCATCAGAATTGCGCTGCCCCTGATAGCATGCCCATCGGTATAAGCCACATTGGGTAAACCGGCAATGGCCACATCGAGATCCTGAAGTAATTGTTCTACTACTTCTGCTTTGGGAGTACGGGGATAATTTTTAAAATCGTCCTCAAGCGCTTGTGTTTTCAGCACCAATGGAACATCGCCATATAATTGTATCAATTCATTGTAGAAGAAAGCTCGGTTGAATAAAACTTCGCCCTTATATTTATTATAATTCGCCTCGCTTAAAAAGCTTTGGGCCTTATCGATATTATCCAGGAAATAATTGCAGTTAGCAATGGCATCGTAGCTATCATTCCAGAATTGATTAATGGCATTTCCGGTGCTCGCTGTGATCCCTCCATTCAATATGGTATTATAACCAACATAACCCGAAGTTGACACAGCGTTATCCGAAAGAGCTTCGAAAGCAAACGCAACGCCATTGGAGCCACGCACAGAACCAAAAATACTGGTACGATATGTAGTGTACGTTGCAGCCAGGTTAGATTGCACATCCGCCTCTGTCTTCCAGAACGATGCTTCATTCAATTGTGTTAAAGGCTGTCTGTCCAGAAAATCTTCGCAGCCAGACAAAACGGTTAACGCCAGAACGAGATACAATGATTTTATATTCTTTTTCATTTTTATACAGATTAAAAGATTGCTCTAACACCAAACGAATACATGGTTGACTGAGGATAGATAGCAGCACGTGCTGTACCGGATGCGGCCCGTTCAGGATCTAAACCCTGAAAGAATTTTGTACGGGTATACACATTATCCGCCGATGCATATACACGGAAACTTTGGAGATAAATTTTCTTGCTCCAGGCTGCCGGGAGCGTGTAGCCCAATTGCACATTTTTGATCCTGAGGTACGAAGAGTTCCCCAACCAGAAAGTGGAGTTTTGATTATTCGGAGCCCACCCATCAATAAAGATGGCAGGAATAGTATTGGATGTTCCTTCGCCGTCCCATGCGCCTCTCCACCATACAGGCGGAGCAGAAGCCTGCTGAAAGGGAGCAACACCCCATCCTGTTACATATGTTTTTCTGCCGTGTACACCTTGAACAAAAACATTCAAGTCAAATCCTTTATAATCTGCGCTGAGACTCACTCCGTAATTAAACTTGGGAAATATACCGCCCGTTGACACGCGATCGTAGGCTACATCGACCCTGCCATCAGGAACTCCATCGGGACCGCTGACGTCCCTGTATTTCAATGCTCCTGGTTTTGGTGGAGTATTACCTGCATATCCCGGGATGGGCCCGTTATCTATTTCTTCCTGAGTTTGATAAACACCATCATTGATAAGAACATAGTATTGATTATAGGGCAATCCTTCTTCACGAAGATTAACACCGCTAATCTCGCGTGCGCCAAATTTGATCAGCTTATTTTTGTAGGCTTCAAGATTACCGGTTATGCTATAACCAAAATCTCCTATTCGGTTCTTGTGACCCAGCACAAACTCCCAACCTTTATTCTCCATGGTACCATTGTTGACAAAAGGAGCGTCCACGCCAATGTGGTCTGGGACCTGCAAACGTCTTAAGATGTCTTCGCTCCGTTTATTATACCAATCAACCGATCCAAACAGTTTCGAATTGAAAAAAGAAAAATCTAAACCGATATCTGTAACCGTTGTAGTTTCCCATTTGATATCGGAATTAAACATATCCCGGAGGGTCATGCCCTGCACTAACGTTCCATTAAAGTTATAGGGTATTGAAGTCAGGCTTCTTTGATAAGGATAAATATCAAGAGCTTGTTGATTACCTAATTGACCCCACGATGCTCTTATTTTTAATTCATCGATCCAGCTCATCTTGGAAAAAAACGATTCTTCAGCTAATCTCCATCCGACGGATACCGAAGGAAAAAATGCCCATCGGTTTTCTTTTGGAAAACGAGAAGAGGCATCATCACGGAAGCTGGCTTCAAACAGATACTTATCTCTAAAGTCATAGTTAAATCTTCCAAAAAAAGACATCATAGCCCATTCTTCTGATCTGCCACTGGTTGTTTGACCGGATTCAGGTCCTGCGTTAAGTTCCCAAAGTTGTTTTGAAGGAAGGTTGATGCGCCATCCCTCGATCCGGTCAAAACGATAACTTTCCTGCTGGTAACCAGCCAATATTTTCACATTGTGTGCATCGGCGAACGATTTGGTGTAGTTAAGCGTGCCATAAAGAGTATATTGATTTTCCCGAGTATTGCGTTGGGCAAATTCATGCTGACCATTCCATGAGGCTGCATAAGCATAAACACCATTTGCGTCAGGAAAAAATTCGTAGCCATCGGATTTTACAACCAACGCCTTGGCTATCTCTTCCTCGAAACGCAACGCACCTTTTACTTCAGCCGATAGCCCTTCTATAATATTTACATTTAAGTAAGGGCTAAACAGCAGGTAGGTATTTTGAATATCTTTACCTCCACCGTCGTTAGCTATGGCAATGGGGTTCTTATTACCTCCTTTATTGGGGAATGCCCTGGCGGTAAATCGTCCGCTGCCATCTGGTAACAGAGGGGAGCTTATTGGGGGTGCCGCATAAGCTGACAACATCTGGTCTTCTGACGGATCTCCATCAATAAGATCACCTCCTGTGCTCCCGCGTTTAAAAGCTGTATCGCGTCTTTTACCTTTTGCTAATGAAATGTTACTTCCAAAGGTAACACGTCCACCCAAATTGCTTTTAAAGTTTACTTGAGCATCATATCGTGAGTAATCCGTTGCCAGTAACAAACCGGTTTCGTCCAGCACACCAAACCCTACATTGAATGTGGTACCACCTTTTCCACCGTTTACATTTAAGAAATGCTTGTGTATGGGAGCCTTGCGAATCAACTCCTTTGTCCAGTCGGAGCTTGGATATTGTGCCGGATTTGTTGCAGCGTTGTCGCGGTACAATTGAATCTCAGCATCCGTATACCGCCAGGTCGGTTGCAGTCCGGAATAATCAATGGCTTTATTCACCAGCTCCATGTACTCTACCGAGTTGGTAATGCGGTCTATTTTAACAGAAGGATTTTGGTTAGAATAATTATAATTGTATTCAATATTCAAACGCCCTTCTTTTCCTTTTTTAGTAGTAACGAGAATTACTCCATTGGCAGCCCTTGAGCCATAGATCGCCGCAGAAGCGGCATCTTTCAACACAGATATATCATCGATCATATTCGGGTTCAGCAGTTCCAGCTTACCTTCAACGCCATCAATAAGTACGAGCGGATTGGCGGCCGCCGCAGAACCAAATGTACCCACCCCGCGAATTCTTATCTGATTATTTTCCGCACCTGGAAGCCCTGAGTTTTGTACGATTTGAAGACCCGGCGTACGACCTTGCAACAAGGAAATAGTATTAGGCGACTGTCTGGAAGTGACATCCTCTGAAGAAATAGTAGACACCGCCGAGGTCATACTCGTTTTCTTCTGCGTTCCATAACCCACAACATTAAGCCGGGTAGATGAAAAGCCCCGGCACGAAAAAGCCCGATGACTACA
>CAZAHL010000047.1:0-29728 GCA_964484845.1 uncultured Chryseolinea sp.
AGCAGGTGACAGTACAAAAGTAAACCTCCGAATTTTCGCTCTGTGAAGTATGTAGCGACAACGGGTAATTTTTTTCTAAGTTCTTCTATTCCGGTTTAATTGCAACGGTTTATATGTTGGAATTCGGATTGTGGGTACCTCGAAGCCAAATTAAACTAATCTATTTCGAACGAAGGTGTGCGAATATGAACGCAAGTTTGGCGTTATACCTCTAAAATCCGCTTGGTTCTTCATTGATAATGTGGCATAATTGTTTCCTGCATTTTGAAAAATTATTGTTGGCGCTTTGAAGAAGAAGCCTATGAGGGCCATGCACAATCCCACCCTCACGCAAAATAAGATGTATGAAAGACCATTACAACTGGAGATTGCAATGGTTCATTAGGAGCGGAAAGTAATATAAAAAAACAGAATCGTTAGTTATGTACAAAAGTTATTTAAAGATCGGCTGGAGAAACCTCGTCAGGGATAAAGGATATTCTTTCATCAACATAGGCGGACTTGCACTCGGGATGACTGTGGCAATAATTATCGGATTATGGGTCCACGATGAATTATCTTTTAACAAATACCACGACAACTACGATAGAATCGCGCAGGTATACAAAGGAGAATCCAACCCTGAAACCGGAATTATCAATACACGTCAATCTTTATGGTTTCCACTTGCCGCAGCGTTAAGAAGTCAATACCAACAGTATTTTAAACATGTGGTGATGGCCTGGTACATTGGGGACTGCACACTTTCAAATCAAGATCAAAAAGTCACTAAACCGGGACAGTTCATTGACGCAGGGGCACCGGAGATGCTTTCATTAAAAATGCTGAAAGGTTCACATGCAGCACTGAATGATCCTCATTCAATAATACTTTCCGCCTCGTCTGCTGAAGCAATTTTTGGAAAGGAGGATCCAATGAACAAAAGTTTAAAGATCGATAATAAGATGGACGTGATCGTCACAGGTGTGTATGAAGACCTACCTCCAAACAATCATTTCGCTCAAGCTAAATTTTTTGCACCGTGGACACTGTTTGTTTCATCGAATCAGTGGATCAGGGACAGAGAAAATTCCTGGGACAGCGATTCATTCCTGATATATGCCGAGGTTGAATCAAACACCACAGTTGAAGCTGTAAATTCCAGTATAGAAGACTTTTTTTTCACATATCCCCCATTCAAACCATATGTCGAGGATATGAAAAAGTTTAAGCCATTTATAACATTATCTCCCATGAGCAAGTGGCATTTATATTCAGAGTTTAAAGATGGAAAGCCAGCCGGAGGACGTATTACCTTCGTTTGGCTGTTTTCTATCGTTGGAGCGTTTGTTTTGTTGTTGGCCTGTATCAATTTCGTTAACTTAAATACCGCCAGGTCCGAGAGGCGTGCCCGGGAAGTCGGCGTACGCAAAACACTTGGTTCGAATAGAGGAACGTTAATACAACAGTTTCTAAGTGAATCCTTCATGACAGTTGTGATGGCCTTTATGCTCTCCGTTGTGCTACTGTCCCTGACAATGACCTGGTTCAATGGACTAGCTGATAAGGAAATCGCGCTTCCGTTCGACAATATTTTGTTTTGGATGATAATCTCGGTATTTATTGCACTTACAGGTTTTATGGCCGGACTATATCCTGCCTTTTATCTATCTTCTTTTCAGCCTGCTAAAGTATTAAAAGGTATTGTCCGGTCAGGACGGTTCGCTGCATTGCCCCGCAAAATTCTGGTTGTAGTTCAATTTTCGGTTTCAGTGATTTTGACAATCGGCACTATTGTAATTTACCAGCAAATCCAACATGCACAAAACCGGCCAGTCGGTTACAACGCGCACGGCCTGTTATCAATACCAATGAACGATCCCACTTTTAAAGGGAAACATGAAGTGCTTAAAACCGAACTGCTCAATACAGGAGTTGTTTCAGAAATGGCCCTTTCTTCCAGCCCGCTCACGGACGTATGGAATAATGGAGGAGGTTTTAACTGGAAAGGAAGTGATCCGCAAAGGGAAAACAACTTTGCTATTTGCAATGTAACGCATGATTTCGGAAAAACGGTGGGTTGGGAGTTTATCGATGGACGGGATTTTTCCAGGGACTTAGCCAGCGATTCCGCCGGTATCATATTAAACGAAACAGCTGTAAAGTATATGGGTTTAGAAAACCCGGTGGGTGAATTTGTTACAGTATGGAATAGCAAAAAATCGTGGCAAATATTAGGTGTAATCAAGGACGTCATCATGAAGTCTCCGTATGATCCGGTCAAGCAGACATTTTTTTTCCTCGACGCCAAGGACTCAGCTGCAAGCAGGATCAACGTTAGAATAAAAGCAACTGTCAGTGCAAGCGAGGCTCTGCCAAAGATCGAAGCCGTCTTCAAAAAAATAGTACCCTCGGCTTCGTTTGACTACAAATTCGTTGATGAGGAATACGCTCAGAAATTCAGACAGGAGCAGCGTATCGGTCAACTGTCAGGTGTGTTTGCTGCTCTTGCTATTTTCATTTCGTGCCTGGGATTATTTGGATTGGCTTCATTTGTCGCTGAGCAACGCACCAAAGAAATCGGGATAAGAAAGGTTGTGGGTGCTTCAATATTCAACTTGTGGAACTTATTGTCTAAAGACTTCCTGATCCTGGTTTTCATCTCTTGCTTTGTTGCAATACCCATTGCATACTATTTTATGCACAACTGGTTGCAACAGTATCAGTACAAAACTGAAATATCATGGTATGTTTTCGGGATTGCCATTTCAGGTTCACTGTTACTCACGTTGGTAACTGTAAGTTATCATGCATTTAAGGCTGCCACAATGAATCCCGTAAAATGCCTGAGATCCGAATAAGGCGAATCTACTTCGTGCATTGCGGGTTCTTCAATTAGACATGCACAGTGGTTACCTGCAACGCCATCTTAGAATTTCACAATTTCCCGGTAAGCCTTTTTTGGTTTCAGATCTTTATCAAAAAGCAGTGGATAGTCTTTTACTCCCCCTCAGAGTGACCGGTCTCCGGGACTCCTCTGAAGGGAGAAGCTTTTAAATAGTGTACAGCGGAGAAGGAGGGATTCGAACCCTCGGTACAGTTTCCCGCACAACGGTTTTCGAGACCGTCCCATTCAACCACTCTGGCACTTCTCCGGTTGCTGTAAAAATAAAACTCCCACAGTTGTGCGGGAGTTTTTATAAAAGAATTTTTTAAAAGATTATTCGAAACGCAAAGATTCAATAGGATCTAATTTAGATGCTTTGTGCGCAGGATAGAAACCGGAAATTAATCCAACAAGAATACACACTATAAATCCGACAAGGATCCACAACCAAGGAATGAAATAAGAAGTGCTTCCCAGAAACCCTGCGAAAAAATTACCAGTAATAATACCTAATATGATTCCCAAAATCCCACCTAGCAAACAAACAACGATGGCTTCGATGACAAACTGTTGCCGTATGCGCAAGGGTGTAGCTCCAAGTGCTTTGCGCACCCCAATCTCGCGTGTCCTTTCTGTAACCGATACCAACATAATATTCATCAAGGCGATAGACGCTCCTAATAATGTTATAAAGCCAATGACAAGTCCACCGATTCTAAAATAGCCAATGATACTTTCCGTTCTTTCTTTTAACGCCTGACTGCTTTCCAACTCAAATGAATTAGGTTTTCCAATTCTATCCCTTCGTATGGCGCGCATCACGCCTGTGGCTTCTCCCATCGCATTTTCCAGCATCGATGGATCGGAAATACCAACCGTTAATTCATAATACAATCCTTCACCCTGCGCCATCTGGTTTGCCAGTCGGATCGGAATAAAAACCATATTGTCAAAATTATCTTCGAGTGACTGCCCTTTTGATTCCAATGTTCCGATCACTTTAAACTGCGTGCCTGAAAATGAAATCTTTTTATTTATTGCGTCTCCGTTATTCTTGAACAGGGTCTTATAAACCGCATCTCCGATTATCACCACTTGTTTGCCTTTGTCAATCTCAAAACCTGAAAAGTTTCTACCACTTGCCAGGTTCAGATTTTTGATGGTAAGATAGCCTTCATTTACCCCCATGGCGGTAATGTTTGGATTTGTCTTTGACGAAAGATGCTTTACTTCAGCAATTTGCGTCAGATTAGCCGATAAGCTGATGGTGGAGGTTACGCGATATTGATCAACGAACCTCACTGCCTCCGTAAGTTTTAGCGGTGCATATGTCTTTTCGCCAATTCCCTGGGAAGTACCTCGGCGATTTACTTTTGATGTAATGTCGAAAGTATTGGAGCCTAGGGCGGAAAGGCCCTCACTGACTGACTTTTGTGCAGCATCTATCGCTGTTGAGACGCTAATTAAGGCCGTGATGCCGATCGTTACGATCAACGCGGTAATGACCGATCTCAACAGATTCGCTTTTACCGATCGCAGTCCTTCACTAACATTTTCAATAAGATTCATATTGGCTGAACAATTACTATGTGCTTATACGTTGCTAAAAGTGTCGGGATGTTACAATCAAGCCTCTAAATTTTAGCTTGAACGTCAAAAATTCCTTTAAAAATGCGTGTTTATAGCTTCCCGACCAGTAAATTTATAATCTATAAACGGGGAAGTGTATGAAGCGTGGTGCAATTTTAATACTTTTTTTATTTGCAGGTCTGGCAGCAGTTGCAAATTCTATTTTCATCCCTATGGATGAAAAGCAATCGAATCATCTTAAAGCATATGGTATTGCATATTGGATCTTGAAAAGCGAGCTGGAAGTAGATTGGCTCTTGAATTATCGGGGAGGAAGTTTTATGTGTGATTATCACCCGGCTATCCAAAATGAACTGGTCGTGCGGGGTGTCAGTTTTGAAATTATTTCCAGCGCGCAAGCCAATCAGATCATCTCTGAAATCGCAAGCCCGGCGCTTAACTACGATATCATGAAGCTGGAAAAGTATCCACGCATAGCCGTGTATTCTCCAAAATCCAAACAACCATGGGATGATGCTGTGACACTCGTGTTGACTTATGCAGAAATTCCGTACGATATCATTTTCGATGATGAAGTAATGAACGGGTCGCTGGTAAAATACGATTGGCTGCACCTTCATCATGAAGACTTCACCGGACAATACGGAAAATTCTATAGTCAGTATAGCAATATGCCCTGGTACATTGAGCAGCAACAGGAATCGGAAGGGCTGGCTAAAAAATATGGATTTAATAAAGTCTCTCAATTGAAACTGGCGGTAGTCAAAAAGACAAAAGAATTTATGACCGGCGGCGGATTTTTGTTCGCCATGTGCTCCGCTACCGATACGTATGATATTGCCCTTGCTGCCGAAGGTGTCGATATTTGTGATCGAATTTACGATGGTGATCCCTCTGATCCGCAAGCTCAGGAAAAGCTGCATTTTGAAAATACGCTGGCATTTACAGATTTCAGACTGGAGCGCAATCCGCTTCAATATGAATTCTCCGATATCGACAACCAACCTAACGAGCGGGGACTACGCCAGGACAATGACTACTTTTCGCTCTTTGAATTTTCAGCAAAATGGGATCCGATCCCTACTATGCTAACTCAAAATCATACGCGGGTCATCAATGGTTTTTACGGACAAACCACGGGCTTCAAAAAAAATCTTATTAAACCTGATGTCGTGATTATGGGAGAACATAAAGAAATCAGAGAAGCAAAATATGTGCATGGAGTATTAGGCAAAGGATTTTATACTTATTATGGAGGACATGATCCTGAAGATTATCAACATCAGGTAGGCGAAGAACCCACCGATCTTAATCAGCACCCGAATTCCCCAGGCTACCGGCTTATCCTAAACAATATCTTATTCCCCGCGGCTAAGAAGAAAAAGCAGAAGACTTGATGGGAGTCGGTAAGAGGTAAGAGGTAAGTGTAAGTAGTAAGTGGTAAGTGGTAAGTAGTAATCAGTGAGAGGTAAGAGGTAAGCAGTATGTAATCAGTAAAAGGTAATTAGTAGGAGCTAATAGGTAATAGGCAATAAGCAATAGGCAATCAGTGATCGGCGATCCGGTAATCAGTAATCAGTGCTAGATACCGCTCAGACCAATACCTCTTACCTTTTACCACTTACCACTTACCTCTTACAATCCTTCCCAACCCTCAATGCATCCTATCCCCTCTCACCCCCAGACTACTCATAATTTCAGCTTCGTAGGCTAACCACTCAGCCCAGCGGTTCATTACAATTTCTTTGGGAAGATATTCTTTGGCAAGTTGTAAGAAATTTTTATAGTGACCAGCTTCAGAAATCATGAGTTCGTGGTAAAATTCTGCAAGGTCTTTATCCGGTATTGATTTCGAAAGTATCTTGAATCGTTCACAGCTTCTGGCTTCTATCAATGCATTCATTAATAATTTTTCAACCAACTGTTGCTCTCTACTCCCACCTTTCTTGACAAACTTATACAATGCTTCAACGTATTCATCTTTGCGTTGGGGACCTAAGGAGTATCCACGTTTTTTTAGTTCAGCAAGAACGCGCTCAAAATGATTCCACTCTTCCGCGACGATGGGTGTTAGCGAGTCAACCAACTTCTCTCTATCCGGATGGAGAATAATAAGAGATATGCAGGATGAAGCTGCCTTCTGTTCACAATAGGCATGATCGATGAGAATATCCTTGATATTTTTCTTTGCAATGTCTGTCCAGCGTGGATCCGTTGGAAGCTCCAGCCCTAACGTGAACTTATCTTTTGCTTTCAATGATTCAATTTAATTTCTAATCGTAAAATGACCAATCAAAACCAAAGTCCAGAATATTGCGCTGGCCCGGGTATCCAGGGGTGGGCAGGTATCCTTGTTTCGTAAACGCTTGTATCAAATTATTGTATTTGAAGAAAATTCTTCCCCTTTTAATTCTGGCATTGAAGAAAATATCGATCAGAGGGAACTCAGGTACTTTCTTAAAACGGACGGGCGTTATTTCCTCCTGAACGTAGAACTGCTGAACAGGAACATCATATGCTAAGGGATAATAGGCAGATTTATAATGTATGTCTACTCCTGCATGCATATCAAGGTTGCCATTGAAGAATATATTTTCGTACGACAATTGTGTATTGATAAAAAGATCCGGCAGCTGAATAGCATTGTTTGAATTTTCTAGCACCTTGCTGTAAATAATCTGGTTGCTTAACGTAATATGACGCAGCATGGTGATTGAAAATTTAAATTCAGGAGAAAAGATCACCTGCTCTCCGGAAGCCTGGAAAGGCAAGACAGTTTTTTGACCCGTTGAAGAAGTATCCCTGAAAAAGATATAGTTTCCAAGCCGGGTGAATGTCATCCCCGGGGATACTTTGAGAATTCTTGAATTATAATGCAAATATCCATTTAGCTGCGTAACGTTTACATCGCTGAAATTATTATTCCAAAGATCATGACTACCACGGTAGGTCTGCTGCAACAGGGTTGGGGAATATTGCATTTGCTTTATGGAAGCCTCAAACCATTTACTTTTAATACTTCCCTCCATCCGGTATCTGCGGCTTTGAAACTCCACCCAACCGGTAACCTCTCCGATAGAATCCAGGTGCAACGACATTCTTCCTCCTAAATAATGCTCGGTGTCTGAGAGTTGAGCCAATGTATCGACGTGCTTGTTGGTTAGTGAATAATCGCGAATAGCATAGTATCCATTGTAAAATAGCTTTAACAAATTTCCCTTAATACCCACTTCATTTTTGAGATATTTGAATTTGACTTTGTCGTCAGTTACGGTAGTATCAATCTCAACATGATCATAATAAGGGTCCGATGGATCTCCATCCAAAAACCGGTTTGCCTGGCGATACCGGTCCATGGTGTGATACACTTGAAGCGCCCTGCCAATTTCATATTGATGAAACAAATGAAAATTCATTCTCAATTCCCGGCTCGAAGCATTCAGTAACGAACGCCTTGCGTTTTTGAAAAAATAATCTTTATACTCGAATCCATCACCGCTATCAACGATACCTCCATACTCAAATACCTCGTGGCGATTTCTTCTAAAACTAGCCATTACACGATATGAACTATCTGGAGTTTGATAGGCTGTATATAAATCATAATAGGTACTGCGCACGTTTCGATCGCCTTTACCCTGACGCTCCACCTGCTTATCAATTAATAGCGCGCGATAGTCAAAACCAAAATTCCATTGAGGGGTAATATTTCTGCTATAGGTTACTCGGGTCATCGATCGCCCTTCACCACCAAGAATTGCCTTCATATTGGAATAAGGGGACTTCGTATCAAAATATCGCATTTGTTCAGAATCCCAGTACAGGTCATATGAATCAAACCCCGAAGTAACTCCTATGACATCGGGTACCTGGTAGTAAATAGGTCGTATGGCAGTTCCTATGTTCCCAAGATCCTGATAAAGATTATGGTTACGTTGCACATAATTGTAGCGGTGAAAATTACGACTTGCAGTATCGATTGGGTAATAGGTTGGTCGATTAAAAAACACATCCTTTTCGAAATAGTATTTGGAAGTCTTAGGACCATAGACCTGCTTGGTACTATCGTCAATAACCTGTGAACCTCGTCTTCTGGATGGATCCTCCTGGGCTTCGGAGGCGAAAAAAATACCGGTAAGGCAAAATGTAAAAAGTATGAAACGTAAAAAATGCACACGCAAAATTAACCCATTGACCTTCTCGATCGGAAAGTTTCTAAAACTTTTTGTATTAAGCACGTTTTACATGGTTTAGCACGATCTCATCAAAATCCTTTCCATCTTTTAAAAAGTCAATTTCGATGGGCAAGTAAAAAAATGGGAGCTTATTAATTGTCGGGTAGAATTCGACCATCTCTAATTTGACCCTGTCCTTTTCTGTAGTTAAAATGCTCAGCTCCTGATTGTGACGTAGCTCCGAGGCCATTGCTTCAACCTCAGAAGTAACATAAGCGTGGTGATCTTTAAACCTAAGATGCTTTAAAAGCGTAAAGTTTTGCTTCACATAATCTTCCAGCGGTTTGGGACTTGCAATACCTGAAACCAAAATCACAGTTTGTGTTGGTCTGGCTAAAGGATTTGAATTTAGAAACGGAAGGGGATTTCCATAGCGGATGGTGGTAAAAAAAACCGGCCTTTCAACGTATCGCCTAATGAATTTTTCAATGTCTATCATTTCGTCATCCGATATTTCGGGAGGGCATTTAGTGACGACCACGACATCCGCTCTTTCAGCACCTTGACGCCCTTCGCGCAAGCGTCCTGCCGGGAGCAACACATCATTATAAAATGGCCTGTTGTAATCTGATAAAAGAATATTAAAGGATGGAGAAACTCTCCGGTGTTGAAAAGCATCATCTAATAATACAACGTCTGTTTCAGGATGCTCCTGGAGGATGGTGGGTATAGCGAGAGCCCGCTCCTCTCCCACTGCGACGATGATACGGTCACCAAATTTTTTATAGAATTGAAAAGGCTCATCGCCTAAAGTCAAAGGACTTTCCAGGGCTGATGCCAAACGGATTCCCTTTGATTTCCTTCCATAGCCCCGGCTTAGGGTTGCAATTTTAAATTCATTTGAAAGAATGCGGATAAGATGTTCTATCATAGGTGTTTTTCCCGTCCCGCCAACGGTAAGGTTTCCAACACTGATCACTGGTAATTCAAACTTCACAGAAGGCTTCAGCCCGTGGTCATATAAGTAATTACGCGCGTTCGTGATCAAAAGAAGTATCAAGGAGAAAGGAAACAGTAAAATTCGCAGTAAAATCATTTTAAACCTTTAAACGTTGACTTTCAACTTCTAACTTGGGGTCCAAATTACGGGATTCATGCACGCAAGTATAAAAATAAAAGATGTAACCCATTATCTGGAAGAATGGGCTCCTCTTGCTTACCAGGAATCCTACGACAATTCCGGACTCATAACAGGCAGTTTATCCGACGAGGTAAAGGGCATCCTTGTATCATTGGATTGCACAGAAGAAGTTATTGAGGAGGCGATTCAATCCGGGTGCAATCTTATTGTAGCCCATCACCCCATCCTCTTTAAAGGATTAAAAAAATTGACTGGCAGCACCTATGTAGAGCGTACCATTATTCTGGCCATCAAGCATGACATTGCTATTTATGCGATTCACACCAATTTAGATAATGTCTACACAGGGGTAAATCGTAAAATTTCTGAAAAGATCGGCTTAAAACAGGTAAGAATCTTGCTGCCTAAAACTGATACGTTAAGCAAACTGATAACTTATATTCCGAAACAGCAGGCGGAAACGGTGATCTCTGCGCTTCACGCGACTGGTGCCGGGCAAATCGGTCAATACAAAAATTGCAATTTTCAATTACAGGGTACCGGAACGTTTATACCTACCGAATCAGCTGATCCATTTATAGGAGAGCATAATAAACAAACTCTTGTGGATGAAGTGAGGGTAGAAATGATTTTTCCGGGCCACTTGAAAAATAGCCTTTTAAGAGAACTGTTCAAGGCTCACCCTTATGAGGAAGTAGCCTTCTACATTGTTCCATTACTGAATGAAAATCAGGAAGTTGGATCAGGAATGATAGGAGAACTTGAAAGCGCAATGGAACCTTTGGAGTTTCTTCACAGTTTAAAAGATAGTATGAATCTAAAATTGATTAGGCATACGAAGCTTCCATCCAAAAAAATTCAGACAATTGCCGTTTGCGGAGGTTCTGGCAGTTTCCTTCTACAGAATGCTATAAAAGCCGGGGCAGATGCCTTTGTTACCGCTGATTTTAAATATCATGAATTCTTTGATGCCGATAAAAAGATAATCATTGCTGATATCGGCCATTATGAGAGCGAGGTTTTCACCAAAGAACTTTTAAAGGATGTTTTAATGAAAAAATTTCATAGTTTTGCGATCAATTTTTCAAAAACCGACACGAATCCAACAAGCTACTTATAACGAATGGAAAATCAATCAGTTGCACAAAAGCTCGAAGCGCTAGTAAAACTCCAGTTCATTGACACCAAAATAGACGAACTTAAAAAGCTAAGAGGTGACCTCCCCGATGAGGTGCAGGACCTGGAAGACGAAATTGAGGGTTACAAAACACGGCAAACGCGTTACGAAACAGATCAAAAGGATATCGAAGAGGGAATAAAGAAGTATAAAGACGGAATAAAAGAAGCAGAGAAGCTGATAAAAAAATATACAGAACAACAGAAAAACGTTAGAAACAATCGCGAATTTGATGCCATCACCAAAGAAATAGAACTTCAGGAACTCGAAATTCAGATCTGTGAGAAAAAGATTAAAGAGGGAAAAGAAAACATTACAGATAAGAAGGATGAAATAGAAAAGATCAATAACCAGATCAAAGAAAGAGGCGATCACCTGGATACAAAAAAGAAAGAACTGGACGGAATTTTGGCCGAAAGTCACGAAGAAGAAAAGAAGCTGTTAGGAGAACGCGAAAAAGCCACCAAAAAGATCGAAGACAAACTTCTTAAATACTACGAAAGATTACGAAAAAACCTTACCAACGGACTAGCCGTAGTGCGCGTCGTACGCGGTGCAGCCGAGGGTTGTAATATTGTAATTCCTCCACAGAAAATAGCTGAGATCAGAGAGAAAAAGAAAATTGTGATTGATGAACATTCCGGTCGTATCTTAGCAGACGTCGATATGGACTCACTCGATGAAGGTGATAAACCAAAGACAGCCAAAGTTGTTGTTCAAGCGCCAGCCCGAAGAAAAAAAGTTGAATAATATTATTTCACCCATACTAAAAAAGGCAGCTATTCTAGTTTGCCTTTTTTTATGGCCATACTGTGCTGATTCACGAAGCATAACGGATTGGCTGCCTGCGATTTTGGTGGAGGATCAATGGGAATTTAACGGCAATACAAAAAAAGCCTACGACCTTGTTCTCAACTTACAGATGGAGCAAGCCCATCAGCTCATACCTCAGCCAGTAAGTGCCCAGGAACATTACGTGAAAGCGCTAGCCGAAGCACTTGAATTGCTCATCACAGAGGATGGAGAAAAATATACTGAGTATGAAGATAATTTCAACCACCGGCTTGATCTAAAAACAAAGCCAACCGTACCGGAAGAACTTTTTTTGCAAGCTGAAATACGATTACAATGGGCGTTTGTTTACCTGAAATTCGGTCATGAGTTTGATGCCGCATTAAACCTCGGACAAGCCTATTTAACCGTTCAAGAAATAAAAAAGAGATTCCCATCATTTCAGGCGATTAAAAAGACCTCGGGACTTTTAGAAATAATAATAGGATCCGTTCCTCAAAAATATAATTGGGTTCTGGGCCTGCTCGGCATTGAAGGTTCGGTCGGGGCGGGATTTGAAGAATTGGAATCTATCCGGTTGTCTGATAGTCCACTGGCGCTGGAGGCCAATCTCATTCATATTTTAATTCAGGGTTTTCTTTTGCAACAACCCGGCCCTGCCTCAACCGAAATCGATAACCTGTTGATTCACTTTCCCGCAAATAGGCTAGCACTTTTTCTGGGAACCGCCATAAAAATAAAAAATGGACAAAGTGAAGAAGCTCTTTTAATGTTGGATAGTTTAAGCAGGCAGCCGCTGGGCCTGCCTTTATATTATGCTGATTATCTGAAAGGTGAAATCTATCTTTATAAAGAAGAATACCTTAACTCCATTTCTTCCTACCGGTGGTTTATCAACCATTACAACGGGCAAAACTATATCAAAGACGCTCACTATAAGATTGGTTTATGTTATTGGTTAAATGGCAATGCAAATGATGCGGGATCAATTTTTAAACAAGCGAAAGTCTTGGGAAAAGAAGCCTCCGAAGCCGACAAATATGCGGCCCGGAGTTTAGCAGAAGGCGAACTTCCTCATGTTAAACTAACGAAAGCCCGGTATGCAACCGATGGAGGTTATTATGAGAAGGCAAATCAGATTTTAGAATCCTTGAAATCCGGAGATATTCCAACGTTGCGTGATCAGCTAGAATTTCATTATCGCAAAGCAAGAGTAGCCCATAAGTTACATGATCTTGTTGCAGCAAAACGTTATTACCAACAATGCATCGATTTGAATGGTGATGAAGAATGGTATTATGCTCCCAATGCCTGTCTTCAATTAGGATACATTGCGCGAGGTGAGGGAAATAATACCTTAGCCCGCAATTACTTCAACAAAGCTTTGCTGTACAATAAGCATGAATATAAAAACAGCATCGACAGTAAAGCTAAATCAGCACTTGCTCAGATCAAACGCAAGTGAGAAGTATCGTTTTGAAGCTCAACTGTAAATACACCTCCTGTATAATGAAGTAGGTAAAGGCATAGGTTTTCATGCTCAAACATGTCCATGGATTTAAGCGGACAATTTAATAAAATACAAAGTAAAATCCGGATAGCTCTTCCGTGCATACATACTAACACAGTTTGTTCGTTCGTATTCGCCATGATATGATCAATGGCCGGTTTCATTCTTATAACAACATCGTCGGGACTTTCTCCGCCCTCGATTTTAAGGGTGGTATTTCCCAGTTGCCATTGACGAAGCATATAATGATAATACTGATCTTCATCCGGAGTAATTTTAAAACCTTCCTTAGTCCCCCAACTAATTTCATTAAGCCCTGATAACGATTCATTAGGGATCCCTAAGTCCAGAAAACTTTTGACCGTTTGCCTGGTCCGTTTTAAGGCTGAGGTGTAAATCTTGTCAAAAGCAATGTTTTTGTAAGCTTTAAAGAATGCCTGGGCTTGTGCCCGCCCTAAATCATTCAAGTTGCTATCTACACCACTGCCTTGGACAATGTTCTGGAGGTTGAAATCTGTTTGTCCATGACGAACTATGTAGATTTTTTTGCTGTTCAATTTTCAGTTATTTTGGGCGCAAAAATAGGGAAATAGTAAGCAGTCAGCAGTGTACTCGTAAATAGTTTCATGAGAATTTTTAAAGAAGGTATTACCCTGGAATCGCTCAATAAATGGTCTGAGAACACCTTGGCTCAGCATCTGGGCATAGAGTTCACTGGAATCGGAGAAGATTACCTGGAAGCGCGTATGCCGGTTGATAGCCGGACCCGGCAACCTTTAGGTTTGCTTCACGGGGGTGCGTCCGTTGCCTTAGCAGAAACTTTGGGCAGCGTGGCGGCTACGCTTTGTGTTGATTCTACCAAGTTTTGTGTTGGACTGGATATCAATGCCAACCATGTCAAAGGAATTAGGGAAGGATTTGTAAACGGCATTACAAAACCTATCCACATCGGAAAGCAAACTCACGTATGGGAAATTCGCCTTACAAACGATGCCGGAGAATTAATCTGTATTAGCCGTATTACCATGGCGGTGCTGGAAAAGAAGAAATAGAATTTATGGCTGACTCGACTCCGGTTTCTTTAACGACCGTTTCTGAAACTGATTACTTCTCCTTCCTCATCCATCAAGCACATAAGCATAATTTTTCAGTTGCTCTATGGAAGCTCCCCAACGATGCTACAAAACACCTTGTCCTTTCTAAACAGCCAGAATTTTTAAAAAGTACTGCGCTGCTTGAAGAACTTTCTACGGGATTTATTTTTGCCCCGTTCAATGCTTTGGAGGATCGGCTTTTTCTCAAAGCTGATTATTCCTTCTCGTTTTCTAACAGTGGTCTAAAACAACCGGTGACTTTACTGGAGGTATCATCATCTTCCTGGCTTAGCGAATTATTGGTATCTGAAGTGATACCAAATGAGCAACCCCCGGTCTATTTCAATCCTGAAAATAAATCAACCTCTACGGATCAAGATTTTTTTTGCAACCTGGTAAGCCTGGCGATCAATGAAATTTTGTCTGGAACATTTGAGAAAGTAGTGTTGTCGCGTACGCTGTCGATTGAACTGCAGGATGATTTTGATGTGACGAAGACCTTCCAAAAATTATGCACTCAGTATCCCCACGCCCTCATATCCTTCGTCAGCATTCCTGAAGCCGGCAGTTGGTTAGGGGCATCACCCGAGTTGTTGGTTTGCGTTGAAGGTAAAACGACCTTTAGGACCACCGCCCTTGCTGGTACCCTTCCTTATATAGAAGGTACTAATTTAAAGACCGTTGCGTGGACCCAAAAAGACATCGAGGAGCAGGCCCTGGTTGAACGTTACATCATTAGCTGTTTCAAAAAGATAAGACTTCGCGAATACGAGGAACATGGCCCTAAAACGATTGTCGCCGGCAATCTGATGCATCTTAAGTCAGATTTTACTGTTGATATGAACGCTACAAACTCTCCTCAATTAGGTTCCGTCATGCTCCATCTCCTTCATCCTACTTCCGCAGTCTGTGGTGTCCCCTTGGATACTGCCCTGGAATTTTTAAACAAACACGAAGGATATAACCGCCAGTTTTATACGGGTTATCTCGGACCTGTGAACTTCTTGGATGATACAAACCTTTTTGTAAACTTACGATGCATGCAATTCAGTGATGGACAAGCAACTTTGTATGCCGGGGCCGGGATCACAGAAGATTCAATTCCCGAAAAAGAATGGGAAGAAACAGAATTGAAATTAAATACCTTGCTAAAAGTTATTAATTCAAATTCCACCTTATAGCCAGTGCTCATTAACAAGGTATCCATCGCATGACGTCACGCTTTCAATCAATTTATGATATCGCCGGGCTTTGCGCACGCAAGGGGCTAAAGCAAGCTGTGCTTTGTCCTGGCTCACGCTGTGCGCCTTTAACACTGGCTTTTGTAAGGCATCCTGAAATTCAGACGAGAACAATAAGTGATGAGCGAAGCGCTGGATTTATATCATTGGGTATAGCCCAGGAAACCCGAACGCCGACCATTCTCTTATGCACCTCCGGAACGGCGGCCTACAATTTTGCCCCGGCGATTGCGGAAGCCTATTTTAGTAAAAGGCCGCTGCTGATTTTTACGGCTGATCGGCCTTCCGAATGGGTGGGTCAGCAGGACGGACAAACCATATATCAACACGAAATATTCGGGCAGCATGTTAAGAAATCGTATCAGCTGCCTCAAACATATGATCACATAGACGATCAATGGGCGATCAATCGCATGGTGAACGAGGCTATCAATCTTGCCCGAGAGGAACCGCAGGGGCCAGTTCATATCAATGCTCCTTTTCGAGAACCATTGTATCCTGGCACTCAGGAAAATTTGACTTTCGGTGAGAATATCCGTGTGATGAACGAACATACATCAACGTTTGAGCTGGACGAAAAGCAAAAAAAAAGTATTTTAGAAGCGTGGCCATCTTATCACAAGGTACTGATTGCTGCGGGTCAGCATGACTACGATTTAACCTTGTTTGCCTCTTTGTCGTCGTTCCTTTCCTCCCACGATACACCCATTGTCGGAGACATTATTTCAAACTTACATGCCATCCCGCAAGTAGTAAAGCATAGTGACCTGTTTTTAGGGCAATGTCCTGAAGAGATCTTAAAAACATTGAGGCCTGATTTACTAATTACATTTGGCCACGCAACCATCTCCAAAAATGTAAAGCTTTTTCTTAGAAAATTTACGCCAGCCGCTCACTGGCATATTCAACCAGCAGGATTTGTAGCCGATACTTTTCAAACAATCACCAACATCATTCGAGCTACACCAGCTTCCTTTTTTAACTTTTTGAGTTCAATGCCCCAACAAGAAAGTTTTGAGAATCAAAGGCAAAATAATTATAAAAAATTATGGGAGGTTGAAGAACGAAGAGCCGTAAGGACCGTAGACGATTACTTTCCTCAAAAAGAATTGGCTGAGCTTGAGTTGGTAAACGAAGTCATAAAAAACTTACCGGAGAATAGCAATCTCCACCTGGCCAATAGTATGAGTGTGAGATACGCTAACTTTATCGGACTTACAGGCGGCCAAAATCAAATTCAGGTATTTTCCAACCGCGGAACCAGCGGCATTGATGGTTGTACCAGCACCTGTGTGGGACATTGTCTAAGCGGTGACGCACCCAATGTGTTAATTACCGGGGACCTTGCGTTTTTTTATGATCGTAATGCCTTCTGGCATAACTATTTGACTCCTAACCTGCGCATCGTCCTGCTAAATAATCATGGAGGTATTATCTTTAAGATGATCGACGGACCTGGATCTGTACCTGAAGCTGATGAATATTTTGTGACCCACCAGAAACTCAATGCGAAGAAATTATGCGAAGAATTCGGCTTTGATCATCTGAACCTAGACAATAGACGAAAGCTTAAAAATATAGTTAAGGATTTCTTTGAGTTCGATGGAAAGACAAAAATACTGGAGCTTGAGACGGATTCAACCGTGAATCAAACATTATTTGAGAACCTGAAACAAAAAATGAGGAAGAGTTATGAAATATAAATTTCCGTGGCAACCAGTAAAAGAGTATAAAGAAATACTTTTCCATAAGTTTGAAGGTATAGGTAGGATCAGTATTAATCGGCCCAAGGTGCACAATGCCTTTACACCTCTTACTGTAAGTGAGATGATCGAGGCGATGAATCACTGCCGTGAGGACAAAGAGATTGGAGTTATTCTATTAACAGGTGAAGGTGGTGAAGCCTTCTGTAGCGGCGGGGATCAAAGTGTTCGGGGGCATGGTGGATACGTTGGAGAAGATACAACCCCACGGCTGAATGTGCTGGAGCTTCAGAGGATAATTCGGTCCATCCCCAAACCCGTAATTGCAGTTGTAGCCGGTTGGGCAATTGGAGGAGGTCACGTTCTTCACGTCGTATGCGACCTCACGATCGCTGCAGAGAATGCTCGTTTTGGACAAACCGGGCCTAAGGTAGGGAGCTTCGACGGGGGATTCGGCGCCTCGTACTTAGCCCGTATAGTAGGCCAGAAGAAAGCGCGGGAGATCTGGTATTTATGCGACCAATATGACGCAAAGGAAGCACTTGACATGGGGCTCGTAAATAAAGTTGTTCCTCTCGACTTGCTCGAGGAAACAAGTGTAGAGTGGGCGAGGAAGATTTTGAAAAAAAGTCCGCTAGCATTGCGCATGTTAAAAAGCTCATTCAATGCAGAGCTCGACGGACAAGCGGGCATACAAGAGCTAGCGGGTAACGCTACCTTGCTGTATTATTTAAGTGAAGAGGCTAAAGAAGGTAAAAACGCTTTTTTAGAAAAACGGGATCCGGATTGGTCAAAATACCCGAAATTCCCCTAGGGTGCCATTCCAATCAATACAGGTTCCAACTTTCCCGCCAGAAGCATTCTAAAGTGATTGGTGATAGAATATAATGAACACGCTAATGAACAATTATCCTTTTACTACCATCATGATCCATGGTAAAGAGGTAGAAATTGATCACATTCTAAGTGGCAAGGCACTTTCCACATCATCATTTGAATCCGCCCTGTTTTCGTTTGTCAAACAATGGTATAGCTCAACCGATACATTCATTCAAAATACCAGTGGATCGACGGGCATTCCTAAGTTGATCACCCTAACCCGCGAACAACTAATTGCAAGCGCGCGACTAACCGAAGAAGCCTTACAGCTCAAGTCGGGTGATCGTTCATTATTATGTCTGGATCCGAATTATATCGCAGGCAAGATGATGTTAGTGCGCAGTTTTACAACGGGAATGAAAATCATTGTAACCACACCTGCTTCTAATCCCTTCATTGAGATTCCCTCCACTGTTGACATTGATTTTGTAGCCTTGGTGCCTTACCAACTAAATGAAATAATTCGGGCGTTTGGACTGGACAGGCTTAATAAAATTAAAAAAATTATTGTCGGGGGAGGCGCCTTGAGCCTGGAAGACCAGGAAAAATTACAGCAAGTTAGCTGTCAGGTTTTCGCTACCTATGGGATGACAGAAACTATATCGCATATTGCTTTGCAAAGAATTAACGGCCCGGAGGCTTCTCCCTATTTCAAAGTTTTACCGGGCATCAGGATTAATACCGACAAACGAGGTTGTCTGGAAATTGACGCAAAATATCTTGGGGGAAGGATCACTACCAATGATCTGGTGGAAATGAAAGGTGAAGCATCATTCAAATGGATTGGCCGTGCGGATAACATCATTAATACCGGAGGAATAAAGGTTATTCCAGAAAAAGTGGAAGAGGAGATATTTAAAATTTTTGAAAAGTACAAAATAAGAAATCAGTTTTTAATTTCCAGTGTCCCCGATGTCAGACTGGAAAATAAAATTGTTTTGCTTTGCGAAGGAGAATGGCCGAAACATACTTCATTTAGCCAAATACAGTCAGACCTAAAGCAGAGGTTATCCAATTTTGAAATCCCGAAAGAGTTGTATACAGGGATAAACTTTGTATTGACTGACAATGGGAAAGTGAAGCGGACAGATACTCAAAAGCTGATAACTATAGCCAAAAGTAGCCCACTCACTGCATAAAAACCCCTCAAAACGAGATAGTAAGCAAAGCAAAGAACTTCAAATTTGGCTTATTTGACAGCATTGGGGAATTAATTCCCATAAATTGGTTACATCAGTATCAATTTTTTTATTTAGCTTTGATTGTCTATTGATGTTGGTTTTAAGATCCCGCCTTAGTCTGCTCAGATCTTAAAACGTTTGTTGCTGAGTTAAACAAAAAATGCCATGAGAAAGGTTTTGCTCATCGAAGATGACGCACTATTATGTTGGCTTTTAGAAAAAATCCTCAAAAATCAATACGAGGTATCAATCATGAATGATGGCATGGAGGCTTGGTCATGGCTAGCCCAAGGCAATATACCCGATTTGATTGTTTCTGATTTAAAGATGCCCGGGCTAGGTGGGATTGAATTATTGGAAAATATTAACGGTAGCGACACACACAAAAATATCCCTCTTATAATTCACTCGGGGTATGAAGATGCCACTAAACGCAAACAGTGCCTTGACCTTGGGGCATTTGCTTACCTGGTAAAGCCGTTCGAACCTGAATTTTTAGTAGCTGAGGTCGAGCGTGCTTTGAAATTCGGGAGCGAAAGGGTGTTAGTTAAATAGATTTAAAATTCTGTCCTCAAAATATGCGAAAGGCCACCTGTAAGGGTGGCCTTCTTTATTTGCCGGGAATCGTTTATAGAACTTTTCTATCAAACAAGAATCCTGTTATCCTTATCTGTTAATTTGAGTCTCCTTGGTAATCCTGTTTGTAAATTCCACATAACCTTCCACATCCTTCAATTCAACCCCAATTAATTCTTCCAAGGCAATTCTCTCCTGATTAAATAAAGATTGAGCATGGATTATTTCTTCCTCTTGAAGATAATACGCTTGAGAGGTACCTCTGTAAAATTCGAGGGTGATCTCTCCCGCTTTAAATTTTTTCTCTGCGGTTTGAAACATCAACAGATAATCCTCTTTTATGCGCTCTCGCAGCTTGATTATTTTAAAACGCTCACGCAATTTTTCAATGCCGGACAGAACATCCCTTCGAACGTTCAATTTCTTTGCATTTACTTCGTATTCATTGATCAAAAGTTGGTCATTTCCCGCACGTGCATTTAAAGGGGTATGAACAAGCGCTCCAATAGGCAATTTAACACCTAAATTATATTTAGGATAAAATGCACGTCCCCAAGCATCAAGCTCTGTATTGGAAGTAAATTCATTGACATTAGCTTGAACAAAAAAGTAATCAAGCCAAGCCCAACTCGCTTTTGATTTAAGGGTTTGTGCCATCTCAACTTTTTGTAGGGCAACCTTATTCGTTGGATGGTTTTTCCACGCCAGTTGCACCAGTCGTTCTTCAAATGAAATTGATGTAATCTGTTCTGAAACTATAATTTTATTATAGTCAATAGCCTGCGCAGGGGCTAAAAAGGGAAGTAAAACAAAAAGGTATAACGCTATTGTTTTCATAAAAAGACTGTTTACAGTTTAGTGCTAAATTTTGCCTATTGCAAATTAGAAGATATTGAGGGAAATTAAATAATAAAGAAACCATTAATCGCGACCAAAAATAATGGTAGTCATTGATAGGGTATGCAAATAAAAAAATAAAATGCTAAAGCCTGACCGAACTCTAGTAGGTTAAATACTTGAACTTCACTTTATTCAACACGGTACCCATGAGTTTACCATTAATCGATTTGAAATACTTAATCGATTCTTTATCGTGATGGTTCAAAGATGACTCAGCAGAAAAAATAGGAATTACCTTGTCAGCGTAGTCAATTAATTCCTTTGAGTCCGAATAGTCATTTAAAGATGGGCCCTCCATTATAATCAAGTCATATTGAGACGATAGGTTTCGGATCATCTCCTTGAAGTCACGCCCCGCCATGATTTCCGATGGAGAATCGTTCGCACCGACATTTCCAATTATGTCAACACCGGGATACTTCGTTCTGTTGACAAGATGCCTTGCGATATTCTTTTCACCAGAGGCATTACGAACAGGCAGGTTTTCATTGCCTTCTTCCTCGTGTGCCAGATTTCTCTCCTCCAACATAAGTTCTTCGTCATCATCGTCATCAATAATACCCTTTTTCAAAAGTTTTCGGGTATCCATCCTTGGAAGCAAGGCTTTTGTCAGTGAATTGTGTCTGAAATTCGTGTCGATTATCAAAACCTTCGCATGCACGAGGCTTAATGCATATGATAAACTTACAATTAGAAATGACTTCCCCGCCCTTACTTGTGTGCTGGTAACTAGCAAAACTTTGCCATTCGAATTCTGTACCTCATACCTCAGCTTTCGCAAGAAATGCGAGAACATTTCATATTCCTTATTTGAATTTCTATCATTAAAAACTTCCCGAAGGTTGAAATCTTTATCTTTCAAAAAATTAACAGAACCAATATTGCTTATGCCCGTCAGCTTTTCCAGTCTGGAAGCGACACGAATACTGAAATCCATCAATTCAAACAAAAGGATGCCTACCAGGCCGAACAAAAATCCTCCTGCTCCTGAAAGTGACATAATCATGACAGCTTGAGAGGATTCTGGTTCATAGCTCGGTTGGCCTTCCAGTATTTGCCGAATTGAACTTCCAATAACAAGAGATTTGTTTTTAGCTGAATTATACTTTTCCTGAGCGGTCCGATATTCCACATTGGCAATTTCTACTTCTCGATCCAAGTCGGTCGTGCTCGCTTGCTTAGAATTGGAACCGGCCACATCCGATTTCAGTTTACGAAGCGATTGGTCTATGGATGAAAGATTTGTGTTTGATATCTGTAAGTCGAGTTTTAAGTTGTCCCGCTCCTTCTCCAATTGTTTGAATTCACCCTGCATCCGCTCACTTTCACTAAGGGCATCTAACCTGCTGGTTTCCAACTGGAGTTCGTTACGCAACTGAGTTAGTTTACCACTACTCGACTCACTGTTCGAAGCATTCAACTCATTTATTTTCCGTTCAAGTTCTAGAATGCGCTGATTGACCAACAAAACTTCTTGTTGATTTGCCTTGCCAAGACTTTTGGATTTTACCTCGATGTTATTTTCAATCTTATCAAGCGAAAATTTCAGTCGGTTAATAATGTTTCTTTCACGCTCCCTATTCAATTCATAATCTGTAATTAGGGCGATTTTCTGTTTGGTTTCAGCATCATAGTTAAAGACATTATTGCTAACTCTATAGTTATTCACGATCTCGGTTTTCTCTTCAAGAATCTTTTTCTTTTCATCGGCGATATTTTTAAGAAAATCGATCGATTCAGAAGATCGATCAGTTTTTAACGTTTTGTTATACCTGATAAATTCCTGGCAGGCAGTATTGACGGTCAAAGCTGAGAGAAAAGGGTTTTCAGAAATAAAGTCCACCGCGATAAAATCTGAATTTTCGAGGCGTTTTATTTTTAAATTTTTACTTAACGTTTCAGTATCATAACCATAGCCTTTCAAAACGGCAAAGAGCAATTGATCTTCAGGCTGATATAAGTTGAGCGTCTTAATACCATCTACTTTTTTCTTAAATAATGCCAGCGCTTTCGTCAACGCCTTGTCATCAACTATGATATCCTTTTCGTTTGAATCATCAAACACCCGAAAAGGCTTTTCATTCTCCAAGTCATGGATTACAAGACGGTAAGAAACTAAGCTCAGAACCGGTACAGAGTTCATGGACTCTATGATATTGGTAAAGTTAGTGCTTACGTCAAAAGGTGTTGCAGGTGTTTCGTTTAACTTAACGGCGTCATCCGTTGTAAGGCCCGTAGAAATTTGAGCCGTGGATTTATATCTGTCCCCAATTTTGGAAATCAAAAAGTAGGAACACACAACTGTAAGGACAGGAATGCCAATAAGAATCCCCAACTTACGTTTAAAGATCTTCAGATTAAAACTCATAGTATTAAAGCCACTCCTAATTTACTCTAAAAAACGTTTTTTTCTCAGGACTGTTGGTTATTTTACCAAGTATTTTACCTGTAACGATTGCATTTTGGGCTCTATTTATAGAATCGAATGGTGACGGGCTCTTTTCCGGAGGCTGCGGCCTCTGATTGCTCCACACTAAAGATAATTCTGCTTCCTTCGATTCCAGCATCCTTTAAGTAATCCAAAATATTAAGAAGCCTTTTTTGATAGGTATCTAGGTTGCCATTTCCGGTTTTCGAAGCAACAATTCGCATCTTAATTTCCTTTTTTGCGGAAAGCCCGTTATTTATCTTGAGAAGATTTCGTTTGTGGTCTTCACTTATAGTGCTTACACCGGCATCAAAATAAAGAACTGGGTCAAATGTAACGCCGCTCAATTTGCGTACCTCTTCATTGGTTAAATATTGATAGTATTCCTGCTCGTCCTCATCCTTAACAGGAAATACGGATACCCTATACACATCTGAAAATCCACGTTGACGGTTGCTGCAAAGAAAGGCAACACTATCGTGATAAATTGAAAAGAAACTTTCAAATGCCGGGGAATTAATCTTCAATCCTAAATTTTTTGGGGCCGACCAAACATCCCACGATTCATATAGGCGGTCGCTATAAAAAATATCCGAATTTCCGTAACCCGGGTGACCATTGCTGGAGAAATAAAGACGTCTTTTATCGGGAGAAAGAAATGGCGCCATTTCAAAACCCGTGGTATTTATGGTTGATCCCAGGTTCCGGGGCTTAGACCATTCACCTTTTGTATTTTTCTGACTAATATATAAATCTTCATTCCCCCGGCTTTCGGCACCATTCATTGAAAAAATAATAACTTTTAAATCCGGAGAAACATACGCACCTAAAAAATCCTCGGTATCCAAACCAGGGATTGGTATCAGCTTAGGATCGCTCCATGAATTGTTAACTTTATTTGAAAAGTATATGCCTTCTGTTTTTTTGGCTCCGGTGGTATTTAGCAGATAGAGAACGTCACCCTTTTCATTGGATCCTATTACAGCATTTGTGCCCTTATTATTAAAAAATTTTTCGTTTTGTGGCTTGCCCCAATCCAACGTCGTTTCATCGTATTTGCTTATCCAAATATCAGTACCGGCAAATTTTCCACCAACATTTTCTGCAAAGGCTGCTCTCGCAAAGAATAAAGTCTTAAGATCCGGGGACACCATTGGCAAGATCTCTTCGTACTGTGTATTGACGTTACCCGACACTTTTCGAAGGGGCCCAAAATCCCACTCCTGAGTCCAACCTAAAACCGGAACCAAATAAAATAAAACGAAGAAATTTCTCACCATGTTTGTTGTCTCTGACGTTTGAAATTATTCAAGCGAACCGAAAGCACCAAATCATGGCTTCCATCACTAAATGTTTGCAATTTACTCCCTGAAATTTCATAAGAATAAGATGCTCCCAATCTTTCATTCAAGTTAAATCCAACAATCCCTGCTATACTTTTAACATCCCGATAGGTGAGGCCGAACCAAATTTTTTCTTGGATGTACACTTTAACATTGTAATCGATGACAAATTTGTTGTCCATTCCCCAAAGAGCCACAATACTGGGTTTAACATCCATGGTAGCATTGACTGGGAAAGCATATCCAGCCTGAATCACACCTCTGTAATATTGGGCCTTTCCGATTGTAGTTTGTATGTCATCGGCATCGGTAGTGACATCGACGATGGCTTTATTAACAATGGGTAAATATGAAAAGCCAAAGTAAAATCTTGGGGCATAAACTAGAAAACCTGCTTTCATATTTAAGTTGGCATAGCTGGACCCTGCAAGTAACTCTCGATATACAGGATCATCGTTGGGATTGATCGGATTTCCAGCGTCATCCTTTCCAAAATAAAGTTCAGCCGGATCAATTTTGATATTATACACCGCCGCATTTACCCCAACAGCCAAACGTATTTCTTTCGTGAGGGGATAGTGAAACGAATAATTCACGCCAGCTCCTATCCTTTTAATTGCCTTCTCTTGTTCGCTAAAAACATTTACACCTAAACCATGAATTACCTTTTTCAGCTTAGGAATCTCACTATTCTGGGCCTTGGCCATGCTGGTTCTGATGGCATTCAAAGTTAAATCTAACGGTTCCTTTAAGCGGAAATTATAAGAAACGTTCATGAATTTTGGCGCGTCACTACCCAATCCTGTCCATTGATAGCGGTAGCTTAACTTTAAATCCTTGTAACCTTCTATCCCAGTAAACGCTGGATTATACAACGGTGAAAATTGAAAATTCTGACTGGTGTTTGGCAAAATTTGGCCAATACCATAAAGGGCGTGCGAAATAAAAAAGCCAACAAGTAAAATCCGTTTCATCAAATTTATCTTAAAATAGTAACGACCCCTTTGTATTTCTTTTTATCATATTTTAAATCGATAGTATAATAATAACTATCAGCCGGTAACGCTCCTTCAGGGCCCATTCCATTCCAAGGCACAGTAAATCCTATCGCTTCATATACTAATGTCCCTCGCTTATTATATACTTTAATTTGCGCATCCCGATATCTTTCTAATCCATTGGGGGAATAAATTCTCCAAAACTGATTCTTATCATCGCCATTATTCGGCGTAAAAGCGGAAGCAATATCAATCCCCACGAAAGTATAAATTAAACCAACCAGGCGCTCTTTTGTTCCACTATACTCACCGTCACTCAATCTAATCGATACTCCTCTTGTCAACCCCTCAAGATCTATGGTGGGAGCGGATGCACCGACAGCATTTACAAAATTATACTTTATAGATCTTATCGCTGCCACGTAATCGGCGACGCTCGCAGACCCCGTCAACTTTAAGACTCCAATGTCTTCAAGGAAAATTCCGGAAATTCCCAGGGTGTCCGTGAATATAAATTGATCTTGTGTTCCAAGGTACTGGTCCGGAGTTGTAAACCGTATTTCTGCCTCTATAATATTATCTCCATCGGCATCGCGAGCATCAAATTCGAGAGTAAGCTTAATCGGTATTTCGCTCCCAAGTTCATACTGCAAAGTATCCGTGGCCGATTCAATAGCAAATATTTCCGGGGGATCATTTACATTCTCTATTGTAATGTTAATGTCAGCACCCGCCAAACTATAAAAAGTACCGTCGCTGGCAATCCATTTTATATTGTCCATTCCCGTAGAATCCAGGAGCGGAACGTAATCCAGATTTCCGATCAATGATGCCGGTATTTTATCGTTAAGGGAAACCACATTTCCATTAAGTTTTAACACTCCCTTTGTTGGTAGTTGTGTAATTTGTATTTCGCCCAGGAGATTGCCGTCAAAGTCAGTGAAGCTATTTGTAAATTCAGATAAAAACTCATGGCTACCGTCTTCCTTAAGCTTTATATTGAACGCTGAAATGACCGGCCGGTTGTTAACGACAATAGAAAATGATTGATTGGTTATGGGAGTTAAGGCCGGATCATTCGCTGCCAGAAGGATTGCTATTTCACCTGTCGTGTTCGCCGGAGGTACGCCCGTCAACATAGCCTTTCCATTTGTAGTATGAGTTAAGGTTAACCATGCAGGTATTGTCGTTGCCGTAAGCGTAATTACCTCACCTTCAATATCAATAGTTTCAATGGAATATTCGTAAGGCTGCCCAGGTTCTGCAAGCGTCCTGGGAACAGACGTGAAAACAGGAAGGTCATTAACCGGACCAATAATTAGCGTAAATGTCTGCGTAACAAAATTGACGTTTGGTGCAGGTGACGCCGCACCATTGTCTTCAATCCGAACCGTTATTTGGAAACTGCCATTTTTATTTGTTTCGGGTTTAATGCGCAAATTGGCCGTGCTTCCGCTGGTGTAGATAACCTCAAACGTTTCGAACCATTCGGGCTGATCTGAAGATGCAGAGACAACTAAAGTTTGTGTCTCCTCTCCTGCCCCGGCTGAAATGCCTGACAGGGAAACTGTTAATGGCTCCTGCGCATATTGATCTTCCAATATTGTGATATTGCTCAACGCACTTAACGTAGGCGCATCATTGACATTGTTAACAGTAATCGGTGCATCGATTGTATTTCCTATAGCTAAACCGTCACTTATAGTAACTCCTATTCCAAATACTCCATTGAAATTTGCGGTTGGAGTTATCGTGGTTCCAGAAACGGAATAATTCGGGCCGGCGCCTTGCTGAAGATTCAGGATAAAACCCGAAGTATTATCCACATCCGTTATTGTAAAATCGTTCAGTGTTAATGTGATGGGAACATCTTCAAACGTACTAAGCACATTTTTAGCGGTAATAACGGGCGGGTCGTTGACTGCATCAACCGTGATCTCAAGATTGAAAGGTTGGCTTTCCAGTGACCCATCACTTACTTTGACGGGGACGTAAATGGTCCCACTAAAGTTTGCCGCTGGCGTTATCGTTTTATCTGCAACCGTGTAATTGGTGCCTGCGGTTTGATCGACCGACATCGTGAGTGAAGACGAGGGACTATCTGGATCTGTGATTTGAAGATAAGCTATCTGAAGGGTCAGCGTATTATCCTCCAGCACTGTCAAGGGAACCTGACTTGTTATTGTAGGGGCCGTATTTATACCAATTACCGAAATGGTTATTTCAAAAGGAGCACTGTCTACGTCTCCGTCATTAACCTTTACCAACACTTTTAACGCACCTGCAAAATTTACGGCGGGAGTGATGGTCATACCCGACGCTGTGTGATTTGATCCAGATAATATCGTCATGGTAAAGTCTGTGGGATACGTATCGTCGGGATCTGTAACATTCAAATCGTCAAATGCTAAGGTTATTGGTTGTCCCTCATTTGTGCTAAGGGTGGGATCATATCCTGTGATGACCGGCGCATCGTTCGTAGAGTTGACTGAAATTTGAAGTTCGTAAACGTCGCTGTTGAGTGCTCCATTTGTTGCCCCGTCGTTTATAAAAATTTTTACTTTCAGCGTACCGCTAAAATTTGGAATCGGGGTTACTGTGTTACCCGTTATAGAATAGTCCGCCCCACTAAGTATAAAAAGTGAAAAACCGGTTGGGAAAGTATTATCAGGATCAAAAACTGTCAGTTGAGAAAGTGAGATGGCAACAGGCTGAACTTCCGCAATACTGATGGCTTGTTGTCCGATAATTTCAGGTTTATCATTAACGGCAACAACTTGTATTACAAAATCGAAAGGCAGGCTTGAAGTGTTTCCGTCGCTTACTGTTACGGGAACGTGCAAGGTTCCATTAAAATTAACAGCGGGTATAACCTGGTTTCCCGACAACGAATAATTACTTCCGCTACCTAAGCTCAACGTAAACCCCGTCGAATTGTCAGGATCAACTATCGTCAAATTACTCAGTTGAATTGTCGGAGGTACTGCTGGATCCTCATCTATTGATAAAGCAGACTGCGCAGTAATAACCGGCGTATCATTTATTGGATTAACGGTCACTTGAAGATCAAAAATATTGCTATTTGCTGCGCCATCATTAATCTGCACTTTCACAACTATAGGACCATTAACGTTAACGTTGGGTGTAATTGTTGTGCCCGAAAACGTATAGAACGCTGAGTTTGCTAAAACCGTCAACGTAAATCCTGTGGGGTAAACATTGTCCGGGTCCGTGACGGTAAGATGAGAAAACAAAATTGGCAGATCTTGCTCTTCATTTGTCGAGACAGCGATCTGACCGGTAATGGCAGGTGCGTCGTTAACAGCATTTACGGTTAGCAAAAAACTCGTTGAAGCAGTTCCCCCACTTCCATCGCTTAGGGTTATCGTTATATTAGCAACGCCACTTTGATTTAAAGCGGAAACAACAGTAACTGTACGGTTTCCCAAGGTTCCTCCAAACGTGATGTTTGCATTGGGGACTAACAAAGGATTATCCGAAACACCTGCTAGGGTAAGCGAGGCCCAAGGCGAGTCTGCATCGGTAATTGTAAATGGCAACGCACCAGTTCCTACAGCGTCCTCTGCCATCGTTTGAGGCGGTATCGTAGAGGTAATGGCAGGTGCATCATTTTGTCCCGTAACTGCTATCGCAAGAGTTGCTGTGGCAGAGACGAGGGCAATGTTGTCGTTGACCCTGTAGGTAACAGAGGCGGCACCATTAAAATTAAGAGCTGGCGAATACGTGACAATTCCGGCTGCATCCACGTCCCACACACCGGAGGCATTGGTAAGTGTAATTTGCTTTCCGCCTGTGCTGGGATCCAGGTCTACGGAAGCAACATCTATAGTTCCGTCCACATCGGTGTCATTAGTTGTTACATTAATAGTAACCGGAGTGTCTTCAGGAGTAGTCGTATTATCATTGACAGCCACTGGCGCATCGTTAATCGACGTGACTGTAACAGTAAGCGTTGCTGTATTCGAAGCAAGCCCTGAGTTATCGTTCACAACATAAGCGACTGTAGCGGGACCGTTAAAATTAAGCGCTGGCGTGTAGGTTACAGCTCCGGTGGCAACGACATCCCATGTTCCCGCAGCATTCGTAAAAGTAATCTGCTTACCTCCTGTACCT
>CAZAHL010000048.1:0-29546 GCA_964484845.1 uncultured Chryseolinea sp.
CTGTTCGTCTCCTGCATGTTGCCAATCATCATCCGGTTAAAAATCATTCGATGTTGCTTGCAACGGTAGGTAAGCTCGTAAAAAAATTGCCAATCGAACTCACTATTGTCGGGGCCAACTATGACGAAACATTTCTAACCCAAGTAAAGGAATTAGGTCTCGATCCATTCGTTAAAATAGTAGGTCAGAAAGCTTATGAAGAAATTGCACGGTACTTCATACAAGCGCATATTTTGCTACATACCTCTTGGTACGAAGGACTTCCAACTGTTGCGTTCGAAGCGATGGCCAAGGGAACCGTTGTCTGTGGAACGCGCGTTGGGATAATAGCAGATTTTGATCGAGAGCTTTGTCTGGCTGTAGATACGGGCGATTCGTCTGCATTGGCCGAGACAATATACAAATTGGTGATTGATCCGAACGAATATCAAAGCATCCGAAAAAAGGCATATGCCTGGGCGGCTTCTAATGATGTGACTAGTTATGTAAACAAGATGACAACGTTTTATAATCAACTGGGGGCCATCTCGCCTCTAAAGGCAGACTGACCAGGGGCAATTTCAGTAACACCATTACTTTCCAAGCGTAAGATTTTGTTGGCATATTGCCTGGAAACTGGATCGTGCGATACGGCGATGATCGTTGTGCCCTGCAATGCGAGTTTTTTTAGGGACTCCAACACATTTTGTTTGTTGACATGGTCTAGCTGATTAGTAACTTCATCAAGAAGTAACAACTCGGGACTGCGGTATAAGGCTCTTGCCAATATAAGACGTTGACGTTGACCACCTGAAAGTGTGAGTCCGTTTTCCCCAACGTCAGTGCTATATTTTAATGGGGTAGACAAAACAAATTCATAAAGATTTGCTTGACGAAGTGCATGATCTACCTTTAACATATCGATCTCATGTTCGTGCAAACCGAAAGCGATATTTTTTAAAATTGTTTCTTGAAGAACAACCGCGGCTTGAGGCACAATTCCGATTTTACTCTGCCACGATTTTATCGTGCGATCAGTTAGCGTTGTGTCATCAATCCAAATCTCACCTTGATATCCAGTAAGTAAGCCAGCTAAAATATATATCAGGGTCGTTTTTCCGACTCCGGATGGTCCTTCAATTAAAATAAAATCTCCTTTGTTGATTGTGGTCGATAAATTCTTAAATAGAAACTTGTCCTCAGAATTCTTGTCATGGTATTTAAATGCAATTTCCTTCAGTTGAATGGATCGATTGAAATAGAGCACCTCATTCGACACAGGAGTTGGTTTGTTTATGCAGCTATTGAAACTTTCTTTGAGCTCTTTGGCTGAGTAGGAATATGCTTGGATTTGGGAAAGGTTTACCAATATTCGGTTCAGCGCCGGTATTATTCTATACATAGCAACAGAGAAAAGACCAAGCAGGATAACCAACCCGTCCTTCTCCTGCTGCCCGCCATAGAACTTTGAAACCAGGATAACTACAACCAAACATAAGATGCCAACGATTTCAAAAATACGGGACGGTAGGCTAGTTGAAACTCTCAATTTTGAAAGATAGTTACTCGTAATCTTATTGAAAACCATGAAATGGTCAATAAAATAACTCTCTCGGTTATACAGTGTAGCTTCACCAAAACTATCGATCCCCTGTGTTAGAACGATGTTTGCCTTTGGCGTAAGGTCACGAAATGTTTTATTGATTTGCAGCAATGTAGTTTTACGAAACCAATAATAGAAAGCGATAAGCGGCGAAGCCAAAAGAAAGATTGCAAGGATAACCCTATAGTCAAACCACATTAGAACCAATCCGATCAGAAAACAAATTACAACATCTGTGATTAGCATTAGTTGAGTAAGCAAAACATAGTTTGTAAAATCAGATGGCGAATGTTTGATCTTTCGGACGATTTCGGCGGAATTGTCGTGTGTAAAATTGGCCCACCCTTGCTGATAGAAACGCTGATATAATTCTTGAGAGAAACTTATAAATATGTCATGAATAAATTTTGATTGAAATTGAGCGATCCACAGCGAGATTAAGTTTTTTATCACGAAGACGATGACAATCCCCACAATAATAACGGGCCATGGGAACGATCCGACGAATGACAAAAATGGAAATTCAATATTAATTGTATTGTCAATTAGCTTGAGAAAAACCGGGATGATCGCGGCAACGGAAAGCACTTCCAAAGATGCTTGCAAAATTGAAAGCAAAATATTTTTAACCGCTTCCTTGCGTTGACTACGTGACAATAATGATAAGGTCAGGGCACTTAATTCGACAAGAGACATGAGCAATATTAGGTTGACGCTAATTAAATAGAAAAAAAGGATCGTAAACGGGAATCAATTTAATTTAGTGTCTTAAATAAATACTCGGATACTTGTAACTTAATTTCTACCAAATCCCCGCAGGGTTTACAAATATATTTCCTTTATTGTTGGTTGCAAGGCACCTGAATGGATCAAAGAATGACCAAGCTAAAGACGATTTCACCCATTCCTTTTTATAACGCGATTGCACAGAAATATAACCATCAGCTCAATGGAGAGCGAGATGTGATGACAAGATTGAACCTTGCGTCATTTTTCAAACAAAACGTTGCCATCGGAAGCGTACTAGATTTTGGAGGCGGAACTGGATTAGATTTGCCTTGGTTGCTTGAGGCGGGATTCGATGTCTATTTTTGTGAACCAGCGGATAAAATGAGACAGATTGCCGAGGAATTTACAGCAAAAAACAACTCCAAGAAAAAAGCAATTTTCCTCGGAGCTGATAAAATGGATTTTCATATCTGGAACGAAAGAAATTTGCCTCTCGATACAAAGGTAAGTGCAATTCTGGCAAACTTTGGGGTGCTTAACTATATTCAGGATTTATCCCTTTTGTTTCAAAAATTCGGCCTCGTCCTTGAAAATGGTGGCGTTGTTGTGATTAGCCTTTTGCAGCCCAAGCTCTTTAAATTGATTTCAAAACATTTCTGGAGTGTGACGAAGGCGTTGTGGAGTGGTGAACCTATAAAAATGGTCAGCCAACACGATGGCCAGGTTCATCATGCCATAATACATTCTATGGCTGCCGTTCAACGAGCCTGCAGCATACATTTTGAAATTAAAACATATAGGCGAATACATCCTCATTCCGATTTTTTACTCGTCCACCTGGTTAAGAAATGAGAAACATTCTCAAAAAAATTTTATTTAAAAATCAACCGGTAAAACAATATTTAACAGTAAACATTGAAAACGGGGCAGTTTCTGAGCAGGCATTTTTATGGCTGGATGAGAAAGAAAAAATAAACGTGTCAACCGAGCAATTTGTGCTTTGCCAGCGCCCCTTTATAATAGGCATTTGGACAGGCAAAAAAAACGAACCACCAAATGACACAGCCCGATTCGACTTTGTCAGCAATACAGGTAGTCTCCTACTTAGCATGAAGCTTAGAAAAATTCGGGCAGTTGAATTTACGCAGGGAAAATTTATTCTTTTCACTATTGTACACACGCGTTACTTTTTTATCAATTTTTTTCATCAGAAAGCGTTAATGTTGTTTTTCCTTACGAGAAAGGGCAATAAAATCAAATTTAAAGAATTGGATTGTTTTTGCGCGGGATATACTTATCCTAGAAAGGTGATTTTAACTTGTTTCGGGCAAGACGATTATTACAACATATTTCCTATGGATTTCCAGGGGCTGATACAGGATGCTCAGCTATTTGTTTTAGGCCTTCGGAACACAAACATCACGTTAAATAGAATACTGGAATCAAAAAGAGCAGTTGTCTGTGAAATACCTGCATCTGAAAAAGAGTTGGTACTTATGTTAGGGAAACATCATAGCTCAGCGCCACCCGATTTGAATAATATTTCATTTCCTCTCGAAACAACCTTATTTTATAATACTCCAATTCCGAAAATGGCAAAAAGCTATAAAGAATTGGAAATTGTTTATTCGTCCAATGAGGGTAGCCATACTATTATGATTGGAAAAATTATAAATCAGTCACAAACGGATAGTAATTTTTCTTCTTTATTTCACTGGCATATAACCGGCGCAATGAGAACCAATGGTAGCTATACACTAATTTGATCTAACTAAAAAAGAAGAAGTGGGAATTTGGAAAACCATTTTAAACGCGCTGGGCCCGTTCCTAAAACCCTTGGCCACCAGTTATCTTTCGAAACCCAGAAATTGTTCATATGAAAATATACGCATAAAAGTTCATCCGGGAATATTTCATCCAGGGCTTTTCTTTAGCACAAATGTCTTGTTGAAATTTCTAAAAAAGGAACAATTGGCAAGTCAAAAAGTATTGGAGCTAGGAGCGGGATCAGGATTGATTGCAATCTATTGTAGCTTGCGGGGAGCTGACGTTACGGCCTCGGATATTAGTGATGCCGCTATCATGAATATTAAGGAAAACGCTTCGATCAATAACGCAACATTGACAGTTGTCAAAAGTGATTTATTCACTTCCCTAGATCCAAAAAAATTTGATCTTATAATAATTAACCCGCCATACTACCCGAAGGACGCAGTAACAGAAAAAGACTTGCCATGGTTTTGTGGAAAGGATTTTGAATATTTTAAAGCATTGTTCAAACAAATGAGCGATCACCAACCTATGCACGCAAAATCAATCATGATTTTGTCAGAAGATTGCGACCTATCAAATATTACAAGAATAGCGAAAGAAAATAGATTCATCTTTGAAGAAATTCATCGTGAAAGGAAAATGGGGGAGCTAAATTTCATCTATAAAATTATTGCGCCAAAGACTAAAAATATTTAAAACGTTATTTGAATCTTGAGCTACAAGGTTCTTAAACCGACAGTTGAGCCATAGATTCTAAAAAGGAATTTATTCACCGGCACAGTTACATTCTTCATTTAAAGGAAAAGCTTTTTTGAACGTTTACAGGTTGCTGAAGGAATTAATTAATTAGTTAACTACGCCGTGTTGGTATTCATCTTGCACCAGCACAAGCCAAGTCTTAGGAATGGATAATATTGTGTCGGATATGAATGTAGTCGGCGTATACATTTGAGTGTCGATAGGATAACGTTTATCTGTCCATCACCTTGTAATTATTATTTAATTCAGACATAAACTTTCGTGTGCCAATCCTTGCTCTAGACGAATTGTTTAAGATTTTGGAGAATCCGTTAAACAGCTGAAATCAGCCATTCACCTTAAAAAAATTTTATTCGCGAACATTTCCAAATTCGAAATCTCTTCATTAAGATTGTGTAACAAAAAGTTGAGGCGAGAATAGGTGTTAGCGGTATTATAAAATCTTCTCTATTGATTTAATTCAAATCCTTAAAACGAATAATAAAATAACCTGAATTTGATTGAGGTATAACTGGAGTTAGCGACTCCGAAAGTCCATCTAATAATCATCTTTGTAATTTTTGAAGTCGCATGTAATGCGAACAGAATTGCTTTGTCAATGCGTATGTGAAATGCAGGAGAAGGCTTGATAAAAGTGTGTGCATCTGGGATTTTCACAATTAATCATTCAACAAAAGGACGTATGTGTCATGCGATATAAAGTCAGTAACAAATGCCCAGTAAAATAACTCAGAACATTATGAAATATTTAACACGAATATTAGTGATCTATTTAGTAATGCTACAGGTATACGCATGCACCAATATTGACGTCGAAATACACAAAACCTTAAACTAAACCACCAATGAAAATTTTAAAAATAACTGCTCTAAGCTGTTTGATGCTTGGTTCCTTCAGCATTGTTGCCCAACCGTGGGTAGCGTCAGGAAGTGACATTGTAAATAACAATCCGGGGGGAGGTGTTCGAATTTTCCAGAACTTCACAACGATCCCGCCAGGCTCTGTATGGCCATTATTTTCTTATGGATCTACAGCTCATACCTCAGGTACAGCGTCATCAGTTTGGGGAGCCTATCTGTTAAGTTTAAACACGAAGGCTGGCACTCTTACGGAATCGATAGGAGCAACTATCACAACCGGTAATGAATCGTCAGGCAACGGAACCGTTACTACCGCTTATGCCATTCGCGCCAGGGTACAAGCAGGATTGGGCACAGTAAATACCGGTTATGGCCTTTACATTGATAACACTGCTGCTACAACTGACTATGGAGTTTATCAAGAAGGTGCAGACGATACTAACTATTTTGCTGGGAATGTCGGAGTAGGAACCTCCACACCAAGTGGGAATCTCCACATCAGTTCAGGCGCGGCAGGTAAAAGTGAATTAAGGTTAGAATCTGATACTGATAACAATAATGAAAATGATAATCCTTTCATTGTCTTTGTTCAGGATGGGAGCACTGTTGGTGGTTACATAGGTTTAGTAGGGGACCCCAATACTGCGCCACACTATCCCAAATACAGTATGCCGGGCGCCATTTACAATGGAACAAAATCAAACGCTTTATTTATTGGAACAAATTTTAGTGAGAATCTTCAATTTGGTACAAATGGAAATGTACGGATGACTATTAATGAAAATGGAAATATTGGCATTGGCACCAACGCTCCCGGTACATTCAAACTCGCAGTCGAAGGAAAAATTGGCGCGCGTGAAGTAGTAGTTACTACTGCAGCCTGGGCTGACTATGTGTTTGACCCCAGCTATTCTCTACGCCCGCTTTCTGAAGTAGAATCTTTTATAAAAGTTAACAAACATCTTCCTGAAATTCCTTCAGCCGAAGAAATAAAAACAAATGGACATAAGTTGGGAGAGATGGATGTATTGCTATTGAAGAAGGTTGAAGAGTTGACGTTGTATATTATTGAGCAAGAAAAGAGAATTAAAGAATTAGAAAGCAAAAACAAATAAAGTATGAAGAGGGTCATTTGTCATTTTTTCTTTGGTCTGCCACAATTTTAAATGCGAGGAGTCGCCTGACCTGCAAAAAAGGATTTACGAATCAAGTAAGTTGAAATAATCGCTGTACTATGAAAAAAATAAAATTGTGCGTTGCGCTGATGTTATCAGTGTCTCTAATCTATGCCCAAGATCATTCAGTTGACCCGAAAACCGGGACATTGAGTGTAGGCTTACCTCTCTTCACAATAACAGATGGCGATTTAAGTGTTTCAGGAATCTTAGCTTATGGTGCAACTGGCGTTAAAGTAACGGACGACGGCGGATGGGTTGGACAAAACTGGAGTTTATCAGTTCAGGGTTTCGGCATAACAAGGGAAATGAGAGGCTTGCCAGATGATTATTTTGGCACCAGTCCTGACAATCGTCGAGGCTGGCTTAGGAGTACCACTTCACTTTCAACAAATATTAAAAATTTTGTATTATCAACAGATAATAATCCTGCTACATGTGCTGATGAAGTTTCAAACTATACATTTTTGAATGGCATTGGTTACGCTCAGGATACAGAACCTGATGTTTTTAATGTCAATGCCCCAGGGCTCTCGTTTCAGTTTTATTTCGATGAAAATAAAGTTCCACAGGTTGTTCCTTTTCAGGATGTAATTGTTTCACCGAATACTGTTACAGGAACAATTACATCTTTTATTGTAACCGATGCAAGAGGCGTTCAGTACAAATTTGAAGATCTAGAGACGATCACACAATCTACAAAAGCAGCAAATCTTTATTATTTGGCGAGACGATCGAATTTACATCTCACACCATTTACGTGTCATACAGGTTGGAAGTTGACAAAAATTATCTCTCCCATTTACGGGACAATAGATTTCACTTACCGTCAGGTGACTTCTATTGACAATAACATATCTCCTAAAAAAAATAAGCTTGAATATCTTTATCCTGTTAAGTTCACAAACTCCACCCTAGCTGATGGCAAGCTGGAGTATAACAGAACCTTAACATTTAAGATTCCACTAAAAATCTCCTCACCGTCAATGGAGGTTCAGTTTTTGTCATCATCAAATGATGGTACGGTGGTTGGTCTATTGAATACCGTTAATGTTTATGACAAACGTGAAGGAGCATTAAAGTTGGTAAAAATATATTCCCTTCAGTACTCAACATCAAACAGCCGCTCTTTTTTAGAAGTTTTAGCTCAACAGGGAGGGCAACAAGTGTTACCCTCGGAGTTTTTTAATTTCGAATATTATCTTGGTACAATTCCACTTAATCCGCCTTCCCCTCCATATAGTTCAACAGAGAAAGATGATTGGGGATTCTACAAAATGAATCCGGCTTCAGCCAATTACATGCTTTACAATGAAACCGTAAGCAGAGGAATGTTAAGGAAAATCATTTATCCTCAAAAAGGATATTCAGTTTTCTTCTACGAGGCACACGATTATTGGAATGGAACGACAACTTTACAAGGTGGTGGCCTTCGGGTTAGAAAGATAGTTTCATTTGATGGAGTTTCTACCACAGGCGATATCGTTAAAGAGTATGACTACAAGAATTTGAGTGGTCAATCCAGCGGTAAGATTCAACACCTGCCAGCGTCTTCTATTAGTGGGGTAAGGGTCGATAATTATCTTGAGATTTTAGGAGCTCGATATCGCAATATTCTGTTAGCGAATCCAGGAATAGCAACAAGTCTTTTGAATAGTTATTTTACGGTTAAGGCAAGTGACGAAATATCAAATTCTGAATTACTGAATGGAAGCGCTATTGCTTATGAACGAGTAGTTGAAAAGACATTGGACGGCGGACACAGTGTATACGAATATGATTTACCAGCTTCTTATGGAGAGACAAGCGCGAATAGCAATGAATGGGAGGCAAGCAAGGTAAGTATTGCACGCCCTTCATCAGGGTCATCATACTGTTATGAGACGGGTCCGGTAGTTGAGGGTATTAATCAGTATCCATACCCCCCTCATCCCAATTATAATTTTGCAAAAGGATTGTTGAAGAAAATAACTGATTTCAGAGAAGATGGATTTAAAAGAAGAGAAGTAACCTACGAATATAACCGTGTTTATGGAGGCACCGGCATCAAGAAAATTTATGGATTGGCATTTGAAGAGCTGCCAACCTACTATCACAATGGTTCCGTTTACGTGGATTCAAAAATGTTTGTGTTTAGTAGATATGCTATAAACACAGATGTGAAGACTGTAATTAAGAAGCAAACGGAAGTTCTTTATACTTCGAATGACCTTACAAAGAAAGTAGAAACGTCGACTGAATATTTTTATGATGCCGTTAATCATCGGGAATTATCACGTATTGTTCAGCTAAACAGCGATCAAAGTCAGAAGACCACGCGTCTTAAGTATGTTAGGGATTATCCCATTACAACTCCCGCAGATGCACAAGCAACTGCGTTAAATAATCTTGTAACCATACATGGAACTGGTGCCTTAGTAGAATCTACAACTACCCGAACAGTTAGTGGTGTTGAAAAATACATTTCAGCAGACTTGAATTATTTTCAAACATTAAGTGGAAAAGTTTATCCTCATAAACAATATTCTTTTGTATCGAACGATGGCATTACTTCGTTTTCGCCATCATCGACGAGCGGTACTGTATTTACCTTCGATCAGACTAACTATGTACTCACGAATACATTTTTAAGTTTCGACAGTTATGGTAAGCCAAAGGAAATTGTTGGGCGTGATAAAAATGTTAATACGGCAGTAAACGGCTTCTTTGGCTCTGCTCCTGTTATCCAAGCGAGCAACGCTAAGGCTATAGAGTTTCTTTATTCGGATTTTGAGGCAATCACGGAGGTTTCTTTTACAACTCCATGGAACCCTGCTTTAACAGAAGGAAGACAAGGGTCAAAAGGTGTACTCTTACCAACGGGAACAGGTGGTCCTTATTATCTGGTGAAGGGAGTAACGAACACAGCATCTCAAAACTATGTATTTTCATGTTGGCTGAAACCTTCTGTAGCAGGCACAATATCCGTTAAGCTTACCGGGAATATTTCAGCCACCACAACCTTACCGTATGTAGCATCATCGACCTGGAAATATTACGCTGTTAATGTTCCAATACCTGCTACCATGACCAGTACAAGTTTTTCGGTGGAAGTGAAAACAAGTGCTGCAGTCCAGATTGATGACGTGGCGTTTTGTCCTTCTCAGGCATCATTTATCGCTTCTACCTATTCTTTCCCGTTCGGTCCGGCTTTTCAAACAGATTCTCAGGGAAATACTTCATACATCGCATATGATGAACGGGGCAGGGTTAAACTTGTACAGGACCGGGACGGTAATATTGTTAAGAAGTACGATTATCAAACTAAACCTTGAGCTCTACCGTTATGAAATTGAATATTCAATTAGTACTTGCGATACTCATAATATTTGTATCCAGCATTAATGTTTTTGCTCAGACCTATACAATCTCAAATTCTGGTGCTCCTATTGTGTGTGGCAATGCTTCAGGAGTATTAACAGTTAATACCGGTGGTAGTGCAAATGTTATCCAATGGGAAGTAATAACCTTTCCAAATGGGGTGTTAACAGTAGAATCCACAACGGTTACTTCCAATACATCTTTTAGTTATAGCATCACAGCGCAAGCAACAAAATCATATCGAGTTAAGATCTCTAATGCCAGTGGCGTGACTTACAGTGATTTACTTACCATAACGGCCAATACTCCCGTTGACGCGGGGAATATCTCCACACCGTCTGCAATTTCGTATAATTTAGTAAGTGGAACTGCTACCTTGTACGTTCAGAATTATTCCGGAACTCCTATTTGGCAAAAGAAGATTTCCGGAGAGGCAACATGGAACACAGTTTCTATTGGAACAACAAGCTATACCTATTCAGGCCTTACAGCCTCAGCATTCTACAGAGTTTATGTATCCAACAGTAATAGTTACTGCACAGATGTTTCGAATGAAATATTGATTTCGGTTTATAAGCCTGGCACATTGGCAATAACAGGAGGAACTGGGCTAGAAGGAAGTATCAGTAGTTTTGGATTAACTGGTAGCTATGGAGGAATTGTCCGATGGGAGTATTCCCTGGATGGTGGTTCTACCTGGAAACAAATCGAAGGCCATACGAATACCAACTATGCTCACCAAATTACAAAAACAACAAAATTTAGAGTGCTGGTTAATCAGGGTACGTTCCCCCAGGCATATTCCAATGTTGTTGAGGTTGTAATGTTATCCTATACTTCTGCCAATCAACCCTTGGTAGCTGGTGCTAATTACGTTCGTGAACAGCAAGTAGTAGTGGGCGGCATTACTTCTTCTACTGCTGTGGATGCGTTGACAGTGGATAAAAAACATCATAAAACTACTTATCTGGATGGATATGGAAGAGCCGTTCAACAGAATGTTTTAAAGGCTACACCTTCGCAGAAGGATTTAGTAGGTGTCTCAGTTTATAACAATCGGGGAATGCAGTCTACTCAATATCTACCGTACGCTTCATCCCTGAATGATGGAGCTTATCGATCGAGTATGCAAGCAGAACAACTAGCATTTTATTCCAATGGAACGGCCGACAAAGTAGCGGATAGCTCATCTCCCTTTGCTAAAACTGTTTATGAAAAATCACCATTAGGTTTAGTTACCGAGCAAGGTTCCGTTGGCCAGGATTGGCAACCTGGAGGAGGACATTCAACGTTGACCAGCTACGCTGCAATTGACGCCAATGAAGTGAGACTTTTTAAATCCGACGGCACAAGTTCGGGTTTTTATAATACGAACGAATTGATGAAGGTTGAAGTAACAGATGCAGACGGAAAAAAGAATCAATCGATAACCGATAAGGCCGGGCGTACCATTCTTACTCGTGTTCAGTTGGATGAAGTGGTCAATAGTGTAACTGTTCCGTGGTTGGAGACCTACTACATTTATAATGAACTGGGAAGATTGAAATACATGATTTCGCCTAAAGGAGTTGCTGCCTTGAAGGTTAATGGCTGGTCGTTCGTAACCATAAAAGATCAGTATGTTTATGAATTTGTGTACGACAAATATGGCCGCCTTATTGAAAAGAAAGTACCAGGGCAAGCTTGGATGTATTATTGTTATGACCGGCTCGACCGACTGGCATTATTTCAGGATGGAAACATCCGTAGCGCAAATAAATGGTTCTTCATTAAGTACGACCGTATGGGACGACCTATCATGCAAGGCTTGTATCTAAATTCTACGCATACCACGCGTGCAACCATTCAATCAAATGTTGTTGATCCATTATATGCTCTCGATACCGACAAGTATTATGAAGTGCGCGGAACAACCTTGCATGGCTATACCAATCTGGTGTTCCCGACCGCGGGTACTGAACTACTAACAGTGAATTACTACGATTCATACGACTTTGACTTTAATGCAGTTGAGGATTTTGCCTATGTACCGCAAGGGCTTGCTAATGAAAATACACCAGCCGCAACTGCTTTTGGAAAACCTACCGGTTCGAAACGTTTAATTGTAGGTTCCACAACCTGGCTTACGAATTACATTTTTTACAGTACCGAGGGCAGAGTGATACAAGTGCGCAGCAACAACCACCTTTCTTCAGCCCTCGACAATCTTATTACGATCGTCTACGATTTTGAAGGAAAGACAAAGATCAAAAAGACGTATCACAATGCAGGCTCAGGACGAATCACTACAGTGATAAATAAATTTAATTACGACCACATGGGCAGAGTGGTGAGGATTTATCAAAATAATAATGCAGCCCCTACTGATCAACTGGTTGCCCACTATAGATACAATGAACTTGGCGAGCTGGTTGAAAAAAATTTACATTGCTCTTCTTGTACTGAGCCAGACCCATTGGCTGATCAACCGGGTACGGTATACGCTAATACAATTACACGATCGAGCTACACAGCTTCAGAAAATGTATTGATAGCTCAAACTCAAATAACGTTAACCCCTGGTTATGTTGTTCCTGCCGGAAGCACATTAATAGCCCGTATAGGAAAATCGATAGCCGATTCTGAACTTCAATATCAATCTGCCATGTTCTTGCAATCCATAGATTATCGATATAACATTCGGGGTCAATTGCAATCCATTAACAATGCACAGCTGGTCAGTGATGCAATTTCTAATGATGACACGAACGACTATTTCGGCATGGAGTTTCTTTACAACAATACGGAATCGGGCCTTACAGCGTCAACAGATGTCTATTACAACGGAAATATAAGCGCAGTAAAATGGAAAGGTGTTGGGGCCAGCGCAGGTGCAACGGACCAGCAAAGTTATAAATTCGCCTATGACAAAGCAGACCGGTTGAAAACTGCCACTTCGCAAAAGTACACGGGCACAGCATGGACAAAAGAGACAGGCGCAATGAATGAAAACACGACCTACGATCTTAATGGCAACATACTTACCTTGAAGCGTAACCAACGAAAGCATCAGTTAAGTGGTACAATAGCTTCCTATACCTCAGAATCAATTGATGATCTTACTTATTTTTACAATACTTCGCTGGGTGATCAATTGCAGAAAGTTACAGATGCCGCAACCAATGCGGCAGCAGGTTTCAATAACGGAGCTAGTGGCACTGCGAATGATTATACCTACGACGGCAATGGAACCTTATTGTCCGATCAGAACAAAGGAATAGGCAGTATAGTAAATAATATATTGGGCAAGCCAACTCAGATAAACTTCAGTGATACCCGAAAGATTGAGTACACTTATGACGCAGCCGGCTCTAAACTTACGATGAAAGTATTTGAAGCCGGAAATTCTACCCCGCTCACAACAACTGACTATGTAGATGGTTTTGTTTATGAGAAGGGTGTTTTGAGTTTTTTCGGTTCCCCTGAAGGAAGGGTCGTAAGAACGACGAGTGGGGCATTAGAATATCAGTATTCCATTGCCGACAACCAGGGAAATACACGTGTTGTTTTCAGTTCAGTAAATCCCTCAACGGTACCTATCGCTACATTTGAAGATCCGGTGGCGGATGCTCAGGTATTTAAAAATGTAAGTACGAGTACAATGTATTGGGTTACCAAATCTGCTGCGAACAATACCCCTTCCGGGCAAAAGGTTATGCGCATGAATAACTCCTATAATCCTACAGGTAATGCGGCAGGCATTGGTCCGGCAAAAAGCTTCAATGTGTTTCCGGGGGATGTGGTAGACATTGAAGTTTGGGCCTACTACGAGGGCTCCACAGGTTTTGGAGGAAGCAGCCAACCACTTACTACATTAATGGCTTCGGTGGCGAGTGCCTTAACGACGGGTTTGCCTACAGCTGAGGTAAGTTCCATCACGACCGGTGTAAATTCTGCTTATTCAGCTTTTGGTGCGCCCGGCAATCAGAGCGATTCGAGACCTTCTGCTTTTCTAAATTATATTTTGCTGGACAAGAATTACAAACTGCTTGACATGGGTTGGCAGCCTGTTCCTTCTTCAGCCAATATGACCAAGCAAAAACTTTCCTTTACCCCGCGCAATATTAAAGAAGCAGGCTATATGTATGTATACCTGAGTTATGAAGGGCAAGGGACCAACTGGGTTTACTTTGATGACCTGAAGGTTACGCACACCAAAACAAACGTAATTCAATACAGCGAGTACTACCCCTTCGGACTCCAGGCTTCTACCTCATGGACAAGAGACCAGGCCACCGGAAATAATTTTTTATACAATGCTGCCAACGAGTTAAACACTACCACTGGCTGGTATGAAATGTTTTATCGAAGTTACGATCCAGCCATTGCCCGGTTTATGCAAATAGATCCATTGGCTACAAAATATGGATCGCTGAGTGGTTATAATTATGCCTTTAATAATCCTGTAATGTTCAGTGATCCGAGCGGGGCAGAGGGGATTTTGCCTGGCCCGTCATGGGAAACAGAAGAGTTAAAAATTGACGCATGGTACAGGGGGATAAAGGATCGGCAAAGAGCACAAGAAGCTGCTCGGAGAGGAGATATGGATGCTGTTCGTGATTATGCCCGAAGAAATGGTGATTTGCAAAGTGTTCAGGGATATCACTGGTCTGCTATTCAAGACGCAAATGGAAACTACAGAAATTTTGAAATAAAGGAGTTTGAGTATGGTGCTCAGGAAGGAGATCCAATTTTTGGTCACTCCTTGGTTGATGCGAACTCGTTTAATTTTCAGCATGCATTTGACAGATTTAAAACTGAAGCTTATTACAGTGAGACTTTTATGATGGTTAAGCCACTTTCAGGTAGGTTTGAATTATTCGAACTAGAAATCAATAGTATTGCGATTGACGTAAATGGGAAAGGGATGACATATGATGTTGCTCAGATAGTTATGGCGGATGCTATTCAGGATGCAAGACTTGCTGTTTTTGAAGCTTTTGAAGAGACGTCAATCACACTTCTTGACGCAAGGTCGATTTTTCTAAAAGCGTTTAATAAGTCAATTAATAGCTCTTTTACACAAGATCCAGATAAACCGAATAGCATATCTCCAGATACTGAATTTGCTTTTGAAGGGGATGTCCCGATATCAGTAATTCAACTCATCAATCCGCGACTCTTTCCAACATACTAAGATGAATTTGATAAGAATAAGTGTTCTCATAATAACAGTCATAATGAACAGCCAGTCACAGCCACTAGATTCACTCTCCGAAAAAGCCAAGGATCGACTAAACAAAATTCTTCCTGGGTTCAGTGCGTATGGATTCAACCTTAAGGGAATGTCCGCAAACTCAAATATTCTCATGGCGAATAAATCTGGTATTATACTCAAGTATTCGGATGAGACGTATTACTTGTTCGCCACCTATGACCTCGACCTCAAAGCTTTGAGCCCTAATTTTTTGAACAATGCTTTAGAAAAAGTTAAAGTTATGTTCATCAGGCACTCTTTACAAGGTGAAGATCGCTCGGCTTCTTGGCACAAAATTCCTGATTGGGTGACAAATTTCAAGAATATCGAATGTTTGATTTTAGACAACGTCGATCTCCAAAACGAATCCATGTTAAAAGAATTGAAATTAAAGTTTTTGGGAATTTTGAGCGCCAAAATCAAGAACACTCAGCCGTTCATTCAAATCATTAGTAAAATAAGTAGCCTCGAATTCTTGATGTATAAATCTCTATTCTCCAGTAAAGACATTGAAGAATTAAAGAAAGTAATGCCTCAACTTACGACCTTTCAGTCCATTTTATGAGGTTTCTGATCCCAAAAACGCTAGCTTAAGGTATGCACCTCAGGCTGGCGCGAGGTTGTGTGTTTGGTTTGTGGATATGCTCGCTCGCGACTAAGACCTACCCACGTATCCCAATGATCAACCTTGTTTGTCAGGTCTTAAAACTTGCATATTTTTAAGAAAACCGTTAGCCATGAGTCGTAAATAAATCCAGATCAGGATAAATTATACTTTGTTACATTCACTCATTCATTGGCTTGAACAATACCGGGATAGATTTCTTGATGGCTTACGATTATGTCAAAAATAATAAATGCCTTGAATTATGTGCGTACGTTATCATGAGTAGCCATGGGAACATGATTTTTGGAAGTAGTTGAGTCCTGGTTTGGAAGGGATCATACGAGACGAAAGAAGTACACTTCATCACAAACTATAAAAGCCATAAAGGAAATCCACAAGAAAGCAGAAGAGAGTTGTTCATGTGGTTGTTTGAACGAGCAGGTAAACTCAATAAACAGAATACGCACTTCAATTTTGGCAGCAGCATAATCAGCCAATTGAACCTGGTACGAACGAAATGATTCAACAACGATTGGATCAAATCATAATAGTCCAGTAGAAGCCGGGGACGTGTTGTCATCCGACGATTATTTATATAGTAATGCTATAAAATTATACAGATCTTCCTGAGAAATTGATTGAAGTGATAATTTAGATTGACCGGAAGTGAAGGCACGAGTGAGCCACGCACAAGCAACCACACAACACTCGCGCCAGGCCGGAGGCAAGAGCGCCGGGGAACTTTGGCCTATTGTTTGCCAACTAAAGCTGAACGTTGAGTTGTTATAAATCACCAACTTTTACTTCCCAAAATCCTCCAACTTCTGTATGTTTGTTATCTATGCGTTGGATGTTATTCTTACTATTCTTAACCGTTACAGTTGCCTTGCAAGGTCAGTCACAGGATAGCCTTTTAGCATTTTCACCAGATAGTCTTCTTACCCCCTACCAACATAAACTGGATTCAGTTCAAAATACATTTTATGGTAAATCAGGTAGCCTAAAGGTTGCATTCAAACAGAAACTTTCTACCTTGGATTCTTTGCGTGCACCTTTGCAGTCTATAGTAGATAGCTTGAAGAGCTTGCAATTGCCAACAGAAAAATATACTCGCCAACTAGATAGCATCAACCAACAACAAGAAAAGCTTGTGGCTTCTCTGAATCAAAAAATGGAGGGCCTAAAATCAAAAACGGTGGGAAGAATAACAGAGCTTAACCTTCCTCCGGAATTACAGGAAAAAGTAAGCGCCGTAACAAAAAACATTGAAGGCTTCAAACTACCCGTAAAGGACCTGAACATACCTTCCTTGAATTCACCGGACAATCCACTGAAAAGTCTGGAGGGGTTTGCATCCACATTCGAGTCGCCTATGGGAAATATCGGAGACCTTGATGGTCTGAAGAACATACAAGAAAATCTTGGTGATGTTTCAAAAATCACTGACCAGTTAAGTGGTCATCAGGATGATTTAAAAAATATAACACAAGGCAACCTGAGCGAAGTAAAACAATTACCAAAAGCATTGGAAGAAAAAGCCGCTGACCTGGCAGGGCTAGAGGCTATCAAAGAACAAACAGGTGGGCTTGATCCGATGCTAAATGCGGGAAAGAATCCTGAGGCATTAAAGGAGCAAGCAACGCAACAGATTCAAGAAATAGCGGTGGATCATTTTGCCGGCAAAGAGCAGGAGTTGCAGGAGGCCATGGGAAAGATGTCCAAGCTTAAGAAAAAATATACCAGCCTGAATAGTCTGACCGAAATACCGAAAAAACGCCCGAATGAAATGCGTGGCAAACCATTGATTGAACGCCTCCTTCCCGGCATTGGCATTCAACTTCTGAAAAAAAATGACAATCTGCTAACGGACTTCAATCCTTATGTTGGCTATCGTTTCACCGGAAGACTTACGGGAGGTTTAGGCTGGAACCAACGTATTTCTTACAATTTTGATAAGGGAATTTTCAATCAACAGGAAAAAGTATTCGGCCCCAGAATCTTTTCGGAATTTAAACTGGGCAAAGGATTTTCTCCCCGGGCCGAAGTCGAAATGATGAACACCTTTATTCCATCTATTATAACGCCGCGAATTCCGGATACTCAAAGCAGGCAATGGGTATTGGGTGCCTTTGTCGGAATGAAGCGCGAGTATCGCTTAATCAAAAATGTAAACGGTACCGCGATGGCAATGCTTAACGTTTTTAACCGTGATCATAGAAGTCCCTATGCCGATGTTTTGAATGTGCGTTTCGGTTTCGAGTTTCCTATGAAAAAGAAAATCAAGAAAGCTGCGTAGTCTCGGGTTTCTACTTTTATCAAAACACGTCTTAGCGGCGGCTGCACACAGGGCAGCCGAATGCCGATCGGTAGAAGTTGACCAATCCAATTTTGTTGTTTGCACCGCTTCAATCTCCTGAAAAGTCCTGTTCCACCAATAGGATAAGCAACTTTTTTAAAAAGGACTTTCAATTAACTAAACACTTAAAAGGCAAATGTTCAAATGTTATACAACCTTTATAATCCTGAAAAGAAAAGCCCTTATGCGAATCGATTTAATGTGCGAATGGGTTTGGAATTGCCTTTGAAGAAGAGGGATAAAAAATCGATAGTCGAGGGTCAATAGCAAAGTCCGCGGACTCACATTGATTTTGCTTATCTTCGAGAATCCAAACACAAAAAACTATGGACATCCAGGCAGAAATCAAATGGATACAATCAGAGTTAGATACGGTGAAGGACCCCACGCTGATTGAAATTTTTGTTAAACTTTTAAAATATAGAAAATCGGCAATTGAAACCAGCCTTGAGCAATACAACCGGGAATTAGATGAGGCCAACGCCAGAATCGAATCTGGTAAGTTCATAACCCAGGAAGATGTGGAAAAAGAAGCCTCTCAATGGTGAAAAGGAAAGTAGTCTGGGATGAACTTGCCCGGACAGCATTAAAGGAAGCATATAACCACATCAAACAAGATTCATATCCGCAAGCTGAGAAAGTAAAGCAGGAAATAATAGCTACTTCTAAAAAACTTGCGGATCATCCTGAGATGTACCTGCCGATAAATACCGAAAAGATAAAGATGCACGCTTCCGCGCTTTTGAGAAATATAATTATCGCATATCCTACTTTATCACAGAAGACGTTATTCGAGTACTGCGTTTCCGCCATGTGAAGAAGCAGCCTGAAGAATATTGACTTGATACAAAACGGTTCAAAAAAGAAAATATGGACATCAACTTACTTACACCACTGCATCCCCAACTTAGCAACTAAGGATTTTGCTTTTAGTTTGATAGCATGAACGTTTGGCCCCGCATTCTTCGCCTTAAAATAATTCACCTCATTAATCACCCTTTTCACAGCATAATCATAGTATTTCCTCGAATACGTTCTCTTAAAATCCACCTGTCGATCTGTAGAAGTTGACCAATCTAATTTGGTTGTTTGCACCGCTTCAATCTCTTGGAAAAGTTCTGTTCCACGAATAGGATAAGCAACTGTTATCGTAAAATGATCCGGATTTGATTCTTTTAAATGATGAATCGTTTCTTCAATATCTTCTTCTGTTTCGCCTGGATATCCAAGCATGATAAAGGTGCCAGCTTCTATTCCATGTTTTTTTGTAAGCTTGATCATATCACGAACTTGATTCACATCGACGCGTCGATCCATCAGATCGATTACTTTTTGTGAACCACTTTCAGCTCCGATCCAAACCCGGAAGCATCCTGTTTCTTTTAAAGTTTGAATTACTTCTTCATTTAAACGATCTGCACGGGTAATACATTCGTAAGGAATAAAGGCGTTTTGTTTTTTGAGCTCGTCGCGAAAAGCTGTTAACCACTTGTGACTAATGGTGAAGACATCATCTACAAACCAAAGTGAATCGGGATTGTAATCTTTTTTTAGTTGCACAAGTTCTTCGACAACTTTTTCAGGAGTTCGTCTTCTGTAACTCAATCCATACACGGCGCGACTACACCACTTACACGTATATGGACAACCCCGCATTGTACTAACCGAGAGTGCATTTTTACCATGATGCTTTTTCCATGCGTCGAGATAAAGATGAAGATTAATTTTTTTTCGGTTAGGAGTGGAAAGATCGTTAAGGTCTTTTATTTTATCGCGCTCCGCTGTTTGAACAAATTCACCTTTTTCCAAAAAGGCAATTCCTGTAATTGATTTTTTTGATTGTACTTCGTGATCAGTTGAAGAAGCCTCCATTCCAGCCGGAACAAGGATGAGACTGTTCACCAACTCAGTCATCGTCTCTTCACCTTCGCCGATCACGATATAATCAGCGCCGTACCGTAAAAAATTTTCTGCGCTGTATCGCACTTCAGGTCCACCGAGAATAATGGAAGTATCTGGTAAATTTTCTTTTATGAAGCGAATCGTTTCCAATACATTAATCTTTGTCATCAGATTGACATAAATACCAACCACCCGTGGACTGTTTGTGATGAGGTAGTTTTGAAAATCTTTCTTTGAAGAAAAAGTTGTATCGTAAACTTCGTTTTCTATTCCCTGATCTTCCAGATATCCTGAAATATAAAGTATGCCCAATGGAGGATAAGGACGCATGATCTGCTGCTCCTTTTCATCATCTTCCAAGAAATAACAATGTGTCAAGAGAATATCCATTCGCAAACGTGAGAGGGAAATTTACTTTTCAGATTTTAATTTTAAATCAATCAAATAATGGTCCGCCATTCCTGAAAGAGAAGACCACGTATTCAATCTCTTTTCCATTTTATTTAAGCGCCACAAAAAACGTCTTCGTTTAGAAAAGAAATTTTGTAAGTATGATGGCGGCAATGCGATTCCAACAGGTTTAGTTTTTATCACTATGAACTTTTCAGACGCCCACTTTTTTACTTGCGCCGGTCGATAGTACCAGGTTTTTACCTGTGCTCCCTGGAGCGCTGCATCAACGCTCTTTTTCGTCCATCTCCTAAAAACATTGCTAAACTGAAATTTTAAAAAAAAGTAAATTGATTCCCACAAGCAGAATTTTGGCATGATCACACCGACGAATCTACCTCCGGGAGAAAGAATGCCGGGAATCCTATCAAATAATTTTTTGAGTGACTCGGGATTAATACAATTTAATCCACCAAAATTTGAAAAAATAAGATCGAATTTTTTTTCGAAGATAGAATCATCAAAACTATCTAGATCAAGGTAGTGCGAACTGATTTTGTGTTGCATGGAATACTGTTGAACTTTCTCCTGCGTTACTTTCAACATTTCTTCCGATACATCAGTTGCAACAATGTTAAAACCCTTTTCACTAAATAATATCGCATCTTCCCCAGTACCACAATTAAGTTCTAGTATGTCAAAACCTTTAAGTTGTGGTGTAATTTTTTCCAGATAACTCCACACTTGCTTACGTTGCAACTGGCCAATGGGCGTTCGTGTAAAAGACGAATCGTAGGTGGCGGCAATATGGTCAAAAGGGACTCCCATTTTCACTTCGGTTGTTCTGTCCAAGTATTTACGCATTAAAGGCTGAGGGTGGATGCCTGATCTTTCAACTTCTTTAACTTTAAGCCTTGGGAGAATGTTGTAGGAATATAATAAAATGTTGCAAGACCTGCTCGTAAATCTTTATAAGTAAGGCGCAATGGGTCGCGCAACAGTTTCTTTAAGCTTAAATACCCCTTTTCCTGTCCGTAAACGCTGTGCACATACCGGTGTAGTTCCTTGTAATACTTTTTGTTAAAGGTGCTTTCGAACATGATCGTGAGGTCGTCCGAATCGCTCCAGTTCTGCTTTTCGCGCAACTGGTCTTTTACCTTTTCATAAAACTTCGTTCCAGGAAGGGGATAAGAAACCGAAATCCCGACTTCATCCGGCATTAACGTACGGACCATTTGGATAGTAGCATCAATATCCTCCTGCGTTTCCCCTAAATATCCGAACTGCAAAAAGAAAGCGACTTTGATTCCTTTCTGCTTCATCAGTCTCGTAGCTTCGTAAATCTCTTCTACTTTCGTACCCTTGTCCATCGCATCCAGAATTTTCTGAGATCCGGACTCAGCTCCGACCCAAATAGTATCTGCCCCGGATTGTACTAAAGCATCCAGCGTGTCTTCCTGCAGGAGTAAATCAACACGAGATTGGATTTTATAACGGAGCTTAATTCCTTTTTCGATCAACAGATTCCTGAATTCCTGGACCCAACCCGGTTTCAGTCCAAAGATGTCATCGCACATCCAGAAATAGTCAGGAGCGTAGTTTTTTACCAACCATTCAATTTCATTAACCACATGTGCTGGTGAGCGGGAAGTATATCGATTTCCATAAATAGGTTTCGCACACCAATTGCATTTAAAGGGGCATCCCCGCGTGGTCGCCTGGTTTAACGAAAAATATCCATGGTGTTGTATCCAAATAGTTCTATAGGATTCAATATCCACTAAGTCCCATGCAGGCAAAGGCAGCGTATCCAGATTTCGGATTACGGCGCGCGAGGGCGTTAGTTTCGTTTCACCGTTTTTTTTAAACGCAAGGCCTTGAACTTTCGAAACGTCCTCGTTTTTTTCCAGCGTTGCTATAAGTTCTTTCAGAGTTTCTTCACCTTCACCGCGAACGATATAGTCGACATTCCGATTAAAATATTTTTCGTAATGATCGGCCGCGTCGGAGCTTGAAACGATCACCGTACATCCTGACTTTTTGCTTTCCTCCGCCATTCGAAATGCCGCCTCACGCATATTGGTAAGACACATCTTACTTAAATAATTAAAGCCATCATCGTAAATGACCACATAGGTGGGCTTGTTCTTTTTGAGAACGGGTATGATTTCCGTTGGATCGTCTCTGAGATTGGTATCAAAGAGAGAAACTGCATATCCTTCATTTCGCAGTACAGAAGCTGCAAGAATCGTTGCAAGGGGCGGATAAGGTTGTTTAAACCGCCACTGCTTTTGATCAAATTTATAGAAATAAGAATGTGTAAACAGAACATTCATATGTTCGCGTTAGAATTCAAAAATGATTTTTCTTTTGAAAAAGATGAACCATATTCCGACTTGCCGTCAAGGGGAGACTTCGTGTTCATTCCCATTAACTGAAGTTTCTCTTCATATAAATCCATAATCTTTCTTTGGAAATTGCGATCATGATTTTTTGCGGCATAGGACTTCGACTTGAAGGCCACTTGAAAATCCGTAGCAGAATAACTGCTCTGATACAACCTTTTCCACCGGGCAAGCGTCTTATGACGAAAGTACTTTTCTATTCTATCGCCAAAGATAAAGTCGGAAAGCTTTTCGAGGATACCTTTGCTGAAAGAAATTTTCGAAAGAGGAACATTCGTAATGCTCCTTGGATTATAATTAGGAAAAAAGGCTTTTACCCAGGTATTCGATAAGTTCAGGTTTTCATATTGTTTTGATCCGTAGAGAGGAATTACGGTGGCAAGTTCAGTAGCGGTAAACAAGTTCTTTTCTTCAATTTCAAGGTGATCTTCATCCACAAAGTAGTTTACGCAGAAGTACTTGTGGGAATTAAATAGAAATAATCGTTTATACATTGCCAAAAGAGTCCGCGCCATCCACAAACGTTTAGGGGCAGTTATAATAAAAAAATCCAGGTCGGAATTTTCGTCCATATATCCTTTGGACAAAGATCCCGAAGCCAGAACGCCTCTTACGAAAGGGAATTTTGCAATAAACTTTGCTTGCTTTTTTGCCAACATTAAATATTTTTCAGCTTCTATATTTCCTTTTTTCCTTCGATCTATAGAGCCCCGGCCGTTCTTAAGCGTGAAAAAGTCTTCGAATTGAAAAACGATTTGGTGTCGTTTTAAAAATTGAAGACTGGAAAGAAAATCAGATTCATTGATAGAATCGATACCCAGAAAACGAAATATCTCCTCCGACTTTAAGGGATAATTAAAGATATCGTAGTACAACAATGTTCTGACGATATGATCATCAATATGGTTTAGATTCTCGTGGCGTGTTGGTGCATTCATATTATTCTCGGATTTCAGCAAATAGTTTGCATCGTTCGCTGGTTAAATATTGTCCCCCTATTATTAAACCGTTTTCATTTCACTAAAGCACTTGAAAACATTAAGCATAGTGCACCTGCCAAGAAGTGGAATCCTCTGTAGTCGTGAGGAAATTATGAATTGCGTTCGCCTGCATGCCTGCCAACTTTTTTATAAACAACTTTATATATACCAGGGTGTTTCATGAGCATGTCGAAAATAAAAGACTAAATTTCTTTCGTGTGGGTCGTACACACGTCAAACAAAGTTTGAATTTCCGCAAAAAGAGTAGAATTTTAGCCAGAACTATCGTCACATAAACCGCGACAAGATTTTTATGAACATCATATCTTCTTTTAATGACTATCAGCAGCAGTATAGAAAAAGTATAGAAAGTCCAGAATCCTTTTGGGAAGAGATTGCCAGCGATTTTGTCTGGCGTAAAAAATGGAGCAATGTATTGGAATGGGATTTCCATAAACCCGAAGTGAAATGGTTTATAGGGGGAAAGTTAAACATCACGGAGAACTGTATCGATCGTCATTTGCCTGCCCGGGCAAATCAAACGGCCATTATCTGGGAACCAAACGATCCGAAAGACGAAGCAAAGAAAATAACATATCAGGTTCTCTATGACGAAGTTTGCAGAGTAGCTAACATGCTAAAGGCGCATGGAATTAAGAAGGGTGATCGGGTCTGTATTTATATGCCAATGGTACCGGAGCTTGCTTATGCTGTGTTGGGTTGCGCTCGAATTGGAGCGGTACATTCTGTAGTATTTGCTGGATTTTCAGCCGGATCTTTGATTGATCGAATTAATGATTCGGGCTGCAAGTTGGTGCTTACTACCGATGGAACACTTCGAGGGGATAAAAAAATTGATCTTAAAGGAATTTTGGATGAGGCTTTATTAAAGTGTCCTTCCATCGAGCGAACCATTGTGTTAGCGCGCACAAACTCTAAAGTTGGAATGAAAGAAGGTCGTGATTTTTGGTGGCATGATGAAATAAAAAAAGCAGAACCGCATTGCCCCGCCGAGGAGATGGATGCTGAAGATTTGCTTTTTATACTTTACACATCGGGATCTACTGGAAAGCCAAAAGGTATGGTTCATACGTGTGGAGGATACATGGTCTATATCGGTTATACTTTTCGTACCGCCTTTCAATATCGCGACGGGCAGGTGTATTGGTGCACGGCCGACCTTGGCTGGATCACAGGTCATTCCTATATTTTGTATGGTCCACTTTCTTGCGGTGCAACTACCGTTATTTTTGAGGGAATTCCTTCATGGCCAGATATGAGCAGGTTCTGGCAAGCCATCGAAAGACATAAGGTTAATATTTTCTATACGGCCCCTACTGCCATCCGCTCCCTTGAAAAAGCTCCATTGAGTTTTGTTGAACGGCATGACCTCTCGTCGTTGCAAGTTCTTGGATCTGTTGGCGAACCAATTAATGAGGAAGCCTGGCATTGGTATGATAAGAATATTGGAAAGGGTAAATGTCCTATAATTGATACGTGGTGGCAGACCGAAACAGGGGGATTTATGATTTCTCCTATTGCCAATGTCACGGAATTAAAGCCAGCACATGCAACCCTTCCGTTACCCGGCGTCCAGCCAGCTGTTATGGATGAAAATGGTCATGAGGCTTTGGGAAACAACGTTGAAGGCCGCTTAACCATCAAGTTTCCCTGGCCTGCAATGGCACGGACGATCTATGGAGATCATCAGCGTTTTAAAGATACTTACTTCTCCACGTTCCCGGGAAAGTACTTTACGGGTGATGGGTGCAAGCGTGATGAAAAAGGTTATTACAGAATCACGGGCCGTGTGGATGATATTATTATTGTTTCCGGACACAACATGGGAACCGCAGAAATCGAAAGTGCGATCGATGAACATTCGGCGGTTTGCGAAACGGCCGTCGTAGGATTTCCGCACGACATAAAAGGTCAGGGTATTTACGCCTTTGTTATTTGTTACAACAAACCGGAAGAGGAAGAACAGCTTCGCAAGGAAATCCGTGAAACGGTTTCAAGAATCATCGGACCCATTTCAAAGCCCGACAAAATTCAATTCGTCAGCGGTCTTCCTAAAACCAGGTCTGGTAAAATCATGCGAAGGATTCTAAGAAAAGTTGCAGAAGGCGATACAACAAACCTGGGGGATACAACCACGCTACTAGATCCAGCCATCGTTGATGAGATTATGGCGGGAGCTCTTTAAGTTTGGTACTTTAAAGACTACGTGTAGCACTTACAGGAATACACTTCACCGCTGAGACGCAAAGGCGCTAATGGCCGCTAAGAATTTGCCAGCATTTAAAAACGCTGCTAAACCTTTGCGCCTTTGCGTCTTAGCGGTGAAACACATTTTACCCCCTTTCAAAATTATTCTACCCTTCATAAAATCAGTGGATGTAAGCCCACCTTGAAACCAGCTGGCATTTTCTTTTCAAACGTAAGTTATGGAAAGTGACCTGTGACTGCATCTAAGATGTACATCTAAATCTTAATGCTATGAAAAAAATTTTTACTATCGTATTGATTGGCTGCTGTGTCTATGGTAAGGGCCAGGAAATGGATCTCAATGTGAAATCTAAAATAGAAAACGTAACTGTCTTTCTAGAGGGAGCCCAGGTAACACGTCATGCTACGGTGGGATTAAAACCAGGAGTTTCCATCCTCACATTTCCAGGTATTGCTCCGGGCATACAAGAACAAAGTATCCAGGTGGAGGGACCTTCTACTGTAAAGATTTTATCGGTGTCTTTCCGAATAAATTACCTCAACGAGATTAAGGTACCGGAAAAAATTGCCAGCCTTGAAGAAGATTGCAGAAAATTATTGGCACTTGTGGCGCAGGAGAGATCGTTCGAAGAGGTTTATCGGGAAGAGGAAGCTATCCTAAAGACAAACAAATCGATCGGGGGGACGGTGAAAGGCGTTCCTATTGAAGAACTGAAAATTGCCATGGATTATTTTAGACAACGTCTGATGGACATTAAGCAGCAGTTGTTGCAAACCGATCGCAATATTCGTAAGCATAATGAGGCGCTCGGAAAAATTGAAGCACAGCTAAAAGAATTGAGCTCCGTAAAAGACAAACCAACAGGAGAAATTCTGGTAAAGGTTTCTACTAAATCCACATCCAATTCAGCCCTCGTCATAAAGTATCTTGTCAAGGAGGCTCGCTGGTTCCCATCGTATGATATACGAGCAAAAGATATTCAATCCCCCATAAGCATTACATATAAAGCCAATGTAAGTCAGCAATCAGGGGAAGATTGGGAAAATGTTGTGTTGACAATATCGTCTGGAAATCCCTCTCGAACTGGAGCGAAACCGATCATGAAACCATGGTTTTTGGGTTTTAACAATATGGTAGCAAATTCCTATTCATCAACCATTGGTACCATACAGGATGAAAAAATTTATGGGAACTCAAACAGTCTTGTGCGTGGCCGTATAACGGATGAGCAAGCAGAAGGTATCCCCGGTGTAAACGTCGTAATTAAAGGAACCACTGTAGGTACGGTTACAGATGTTGCTGGATATTATTCCATACCGCTCACAACGGATGCTCAAACTTTGGTATTTTCTTTTATCGGATATCAAACGATGGAGGAATCCGTTCAAAACCGAAATGAAATTGATATGAAATTGATGCCTGATGTTATGGCGTTAGAAGAGGTAGTGGTAACTGGATATAGAGCGGAAACGAGACGGTCAATGACAGGCTCAGTTAGTGTGCTTCAAGGGCGAATGGCCGGAGTATCGGCAGGTACACCACGGATCAAAAAAACCGTTGTGGCAACTCCTGTGGTACGGCAAACCAATGTAGAGTATACCTTAGAAGAATTGTTTTCTGTAAAGTCAGATGGTGAACTCAGAACAACCGATATGGTAGAATATGAATTGGATGCACTCTATGAATATTACTGCGTTCCCAAGCTTGACGCCGATGCTTTTTTGATGGCAAAAATATTGAATTGGGATGAACACAATTTTCTGGAAGGAGAAGCAAACCTTTTCTTTGAAGGCAAGTATATAGGAAAATCGATTTTGGATACGCGCAATATTTCAGACACACTCACCCTTTCGTTAGGTCGTGATGGAAATGTGTTAGTGACAAGAGAAAAGAAAAAAGACTTTACTTCCCGTCACTTTGTAGGCTCCAATCAGAAGTCCCAGTTTGCCTATGAAATCTCTATTAGGAATAAGAAAGCGCAACCCTTGACCATTGTTATTGAAGACCAAATTCCCGTCGCCAATGATAAAGATATTTCGGTGGATAAAGTGGAGGATTCGAAAGCAGACTATGATCAGGAAAACGGTTTATTAAAGTGGAAAAAAGAAATTGCTCCGGGGAAAACAGAATTGATCAGCTTACGGTATACGGTAAAATTTCCTAAAAGCACCAGAATGATTTTAGAGTAGTCTGACCGAGCATCTTGAATTTTGAATTCGTCATTCCTGTTCGACACTTTTCATAATTTCATTTCGAAGAGCCACCAGGGACCAATAAAAAAAGCCTGTCATTTGACAGGCTTTTTACTATGAATGCAAAATCTATTTAACTACCACATGCTTCACATGCATCCGGGTTATCCAGGGAACAACTCATATCCGCTCGTTTCTGATCGTAATCATCCGCACCTTGTTCATATCGAATAGTTTGCTGTTTCTCTGCTGTTGCTGTTGCATAGGCAACGGCTGCTTCTGCAACACCTTCTACTGAAGGTACAGCTGCCGGAACAAAAGTTTGACCCATGGCCGATTTATCCAGTGTAAACTTAATAGCATCAGCGGCAGCGTTAGAACGTAAGTAATACATGCCGGTCTTCAATCCTTTCTTCCACGCGTAGAAATGCATCGAAGTCAGCTTGCCAAAGTTTGGATTGGTAAGGTGAATGTTCAGACTTTGTGATTGGCAAATGTAAGCACCACGCTCGGCCGACATATCAATAATTGCTTTCTGCGAAATCTCCCAAACAGTTTTATAAATGTCCTTGATGTTCTGAGGAATTTCAGGTATCGGCTGGACCGAACCGTTTGTCGCGATCAATTTCTGACGCATGTTTTCACTCCATAACCCGAGGTTCATCAAGTCTTTCATCAGATGCTTGTTGGCAATTATAAATTCACCTGATAGCGTTCTGCGTGTATAAATGTTTGAAGTATAAGGTTCAAAACATTCGTTGTTCCCCAAAATTTGAGAAGTAGATGCTGTAGGCATAGGAGCCAGCAATAAAGAATTGCGTACGCCCCATTGTTTTACATCGCGCTTTAGCTGATCCCAATTCCAACGGCCGCTCTTTGGAGTCACATTCCACATATCAAACTGAAAAATTCCTTTGGATACGGGTGAGCCTTTGAATGTTTCATAGGGACCCAGTAGTTTTGATAATTCCATGGAAGCCTCCATCGCACCGAAGTAGATGGTTTCGAA
>CAZAHL010000049.1:0-29360 GCA_964484845.1 uncultured Chryseolinea sp.
TATCCGATTGATCTACTTTCTTGCCATCGAAGAACACGGGGTTAAAAAAGAAAATTGTAACAATTAAAAATACACCTATGGCAATGGCGTGCGGAAGTATATCTTTTGTAAAATCTATTTTTCTCATGCTCCTTTATGTAACGAGCCGCAAAATAGAAAGATTGTCGAATAAAACTTCTAAGTGAGCAGCTTTTACAAGGTTTAAGGGCATCCAAAAAAATGTCCTTCATCGCATCGGATTTATGACCTTCTTCTGAAATTTTTTCGTTTAAATTGTGTTTAATTAACGATCCGAAAATGACGAACCCAACATTAAATATAGGTCAAGGCATCTACACGGCTGCTGATGCAGCACGGATTTTGAAAGTCCCCTATGCGAAAGCTAATTATTGGTTTCAATACTACGCAAAACATAAATTTCCATCCACGACTCAAACCATCTATCATTTTAAGATAAAAGACATTGTGGCCGTCAATTTCCTAACGTTAATTGAGATGATTGTATTCTACTCTCTCAAAGACAGGGGGATAAAGACGAGCAAAATATTGGAAGCCCATACGGTTATGTCTGATTTTTTGAAAACGCCCCATCCTTTTGCCAAAGAGGATATTTATGTCAATGAAAAGTCGTTGTTATTTGGTGATGAAGAGCAATTACTCACGGCTGACAAGCGCTTACAAACTGTTTTAATTCAAGTCCTCAAACCCTTTATCAGTAAAATTCATTTTAGCGATCAAAGAATGGCGAGGAAATTTTATCCGCTGGGTAAAAAGAAATCCATTGTAGTTAATCCAGAGAATCAATTTGGGCAACCTGTTATTGAAGGCACAAATATTTTAGCTCAAACGATCTTTAATCTATTACAGGCTGGGGAATCAAAAAAATCAATAGCCAAGTTATATGATTTGACCATAAGCCAAGTAAATGATGCAATAGAATTTACTCAAGCTGCTTAATGGATTTCTATTTTGATGAGCAACTCCCAAAAATCGTCGCTGATGCTTTGAATGTCCTAGAAACGCATGAAGGCGTTAATCGGGTATTTAGCACTGAAATTGAGTTTGGCAAAGGGATAAAGGATGTAGACCTTTTTCAAAGACTAAGGAAAGTAAACGGGATTTTAGTGACTCATGACTTAAAAATGAAGACCAGGAAAAATGAATTTTCTTTGATCAAAGAACTTGGCATTACGGTATTTATGATCAGCCTCCCGTCAGGAGCGAATTTTGAAACTCAATACCAAGTAATAATTGGAATGTGGCCAGATATAAAAAAAATTCTTAAAAAGTATAAATCCAATCCATTTGTTTGCAGAATCAAGATGAGAGGATCTCCAGAATTTTTGTGAACGAAAGGCAACCATTGCGCTTAATTTATCCCCCAATGGTTGACATTGATTCAGAAATCGGAAGATGATTTTTTCTATTTCTTTCAGCTTCAAAGCCGTCTTTCGATCTCGATTGAAATGCGTTTATTAGACTTTGTTTTATTTCTTCATCGCCTGCACCCGCACGCATTAATTGACGAATGTCCAAAACTCCATCATCATACAAGCAGGTTTTTAAGGTTCCTTGTGCTGTAACGCGAATGCGATTACAGGTACCGCAAAATGTCCTGCTGAAAGCGGCGATTATACCAATACTACCTTTGTAGCCTGGAACTTTATAACTGTAAGAAGTTGAAAAAGGCCCGTCTGGTATTTTTTGCAAATCCGGATAATGCCCTTCGATATAATGAAGAATCTTTTTATGCGTCCAGTTAAGAGTAGGGTAGTGGTTCCCTTCACCATTGAAAGGCATCTCTTCAATGAAGCGAACATCCACTAAATTATTTTTGCTTAGTTCGACCAGGGAAAGAATGTCGTCAATATTTTTTCCTTCCATCACAACAGCATTGATCTTAACAGGGATTTCGTGTTCGAGAAGGAGATCGAGTGTCTTCATAACAGGTTCAAATTCGTCACGGCGTGTAATGCCTTGAAATCTTGATTTGTCCAACGTATCTAAACTCAGGTTTACAGAAGCAATCCCTATTTTTTTTAATTCAGGAATGTGTGGCGCAGTTAACACCCCATTTGTTGTTAGGTGTAAGTCTTTGATACCGGGTATTTCACTTATCCGGTTAATCAATTGCATCAGGTCATTTCTAACAAAAGGTTCTCCGCCTGTCAACCTTACTTTCGAAATTCCTAACGACGCTAACAAGGAAATCAACCGTTCAATTTCTTCAAACGTCAACAATTGTTTTTTTGGCAGGTAGCGAATACCTTCTTCCGGCATGCAATAAAAACAACGCAGGTTACAACGATCTGTAACCGCTAATCGCACGTAGGTGATAGGTCTTCCGTGGTTGTCGTAAAGCGTTGTCAATTGGATGATGTTAGATACAAAGATAGACGTTATCCGTTAATAGTTATCTGTCGTCCACTTTCAGGGGTAGTGACAAAACAATACGCTGAATAGTTTCAAATAATACCCCGAACACCATATACCCCGAACTAATTTAACTGCTTCCATGGTTTTGACCTAAATACTTCGACAAAGAGCGAATTGCGATCCCCAAAAAACGATTAACTATTAACGGATAACTATTAACAGATCCTATTTAACTAATAACTTTACCCAATGAATAAATATCGAATTAAAGCCTTCGGAATTACAAAGGATTTGCTGGGCGGGAAGGAAACTTTTATCGAGATCGACGGAGAAAGGGTGGCCGATTTACGGGCGGCATTAAACGAACGATATCCTGAACTTTTAGGCTTAAAGTCCTTATTTATTGCTGTCAATAATGATTATGCCGACGATACTACTATCTTAAATTCTTCAGATGAGATTGCGCTCATACCTCCTGTTAGTGGGGGGTAATACGCTGTTTTCTTTTGTGATTTTGAGGTATTTACTTACCTTCATTCTCTCGCTGCATTTTATTGTTCAACCCCAACCTTTTCAAATCATGATTAAAATCACAGAAAAGTCAATTGATGTTCAGAAAATCATCGATACCGTTTCTAGCCTGAGCGCTGGAGCTTTGAATGTTTTTATCGGAACCGTTCGCAATAATGCTAATGGGAAAAATGTACTCTGGCTTGAATATGAAGCTTATGAAACAATGGCTGTGTCACAAATCAGAAAAATTATTGACGAAGCATCTCACCGATGGCCTTTGTTAGGATGGGCTGTCAGTCACCGGATCGGTACTCTAAAGCCAGGGGAAGTTTCGGTGGTAGTTGCCGTATCAACACCTCACCGTAAGGATTCTTTTGAAGCTTGTCAGTTTATTATTGATGCCGTGAAAGAGATTGCTCCTATCTGGAAAAAGGAAGTATTTGAGGATGGAGAAGAATGGATATCGGCTCGTCCGGAAATGGCGTTTAAGGCGTGATTCTCAACTTTTAAGGATATTTGAAAATAAAAAAGGCTCCGAGCGGGAGCCTTTTTTATTTTTCTCAAGTCAGTAGCGCGACCACTGTCGAAACAATGATGAAGGCCATTGTGAATCCTACACTTAACGCAATCATCAAATCACGATGAATAGGGTTGACGGAAGTCTTAGCAACTGTTCTCATAGATGGAAAAATTAGTTTTTAATTACTTACACTAACGACAAGATAGGGAAAAAGTTATAAATCAGCAAAAAACTTACATGACCAAAGCCTAACTTCTTGATGATAAATATCTCCACTTAGTGTATCTTTTTGACCTTCCGGCATTTAGGTTGTGAATGATAAACCTAAAAAGCACATCCTTGACCAAGGAAAAAAGCCATCAACAAGGTCAATTTCAAGAGGAGAAGGGCTAATTCTCCAGTCGAAGGCCAATCCTGAGGCGTTTAGGCCTCTTTAGGAAAAATATTTAAGGAAATCTTTCTTTTTGGCTCCATCGAATGGGTGAAAAGCAGCTCGCGGCCGATATCACCTCTCAAGTATTCTTAAAATCCTTGATCCATATTGAGAAATTTAACTCTCGTGGACGGCCCTTTTCAATGTGCTTGTTACGAATAGCACTAAACGAACGCAACGATTACTTCAGCAGGAACAATCGAATCGCATAGTCACAATCGAGGATCGGCACGTAGAACACTTATTTGAGGGACTCACGTCTGAGTCACAGCAGGAAAATTTACGTGAACAACCACCCGCCATTCTTCAGAAACTCTCTCAGTGGAAGAACTTCAGCTTATTGAGCTCCGCCTTTTCGATCAGCGCCCTTTCAAAGAAATCTCAGATATCATAAGAATCACTGAGACGTATGCCAAGGTGAAGCTGTTCAGAGTGTTGCAAAAAATGAGAAAACTTTCCTAAAATAGTCTTGAAGCAAAAGATCAAAATAATGAAAAATCTACCACAGCCTTCAGACGAAGAAGTACAAAGTTATATATGAACTTTGACAATCTGTTGGGTAAGCAGAAAGACGGCCATGGCCCGTTATCGAGTTTATTCCATCATAAAATGGAGTGTTTCATCCTTACTATTGACAGGCTTGGTAGGTTGGTTTCTGTTTGTAAAGGAACCTGGTAAAGCCGTCCCCCTGCAAAACCTAAAAAGAAAGAGGTAGCCTCAAAATCCCTTAACGGTGGACCTGATACAACGGTAAATACGGACGCTATAACTAAAGTGAAAGAAAATAATGAAGCAATATCGATTGCGACCTGATAGTTCCAGGAAAGCCGAAGTTTCTTCGACGACTGTCCCGCCCAGCAACGAGGAGGCTTACGTCTAGGCGGAACCTCAAAATGGCTACTCTAGTTTGTATGAATATTTTGCTACCAACCTGATCTATCCGTCGGAAGCTTTAGCTGATTCCATACAGGGAGTACAAACCATTTCCTTTATAATTAATAGAAATGGTACACCGAAAAAAAATCTCCATAACGAATTCGCTAGGCGAACCTTTTGAAAGGAGGCGCGACGTTTAACAGAACCCATGCCCCTGGAATCCCGCTACCCTTCAATGCTGATGAAAAGTCGACCGGGCTCCGATTACATGGCGATTATCAAAGGAGACACCTCACTACTTACTACCAACTCCGGAGTAGCGTCGTTGCCGAGGTCTGCCAAGAGTGCCTTTGAAAACGCGGGAATTGAGGTCACGAATTCCTCAAAACCAAATTCACCCCTATTAATAAGGCAGATGTCACATGCAACCTGCCTTTCTCACGCGGAAGAGGATGTCCATGATATTATCGCGATTATAATCTGTGATCGTATAAGCTTTTGTAGGATATGATTTTGGTTGTTTTCTCACTGAGAACTAAGGTATTGTCTTTTTATGGTACCCAAAGGAGTACCTTCTTCAAAAGGGAGTATCCCAATCCAGGGTATCGATGGATGGAAAAGGCTTGAAAGAGCCTTTGAATAGCAACGGTTCAGAAGAGGAACGAGCTCTCAACAGACGTGTCGAGCTTACCATCCTGCATGAGGAATAGGTAGAGTCTGAAGTGCATGATATCGCCAGACTTTCCCTTGCCATACAGTACGCAACGAATTAATGTAACAATCGAAATACGTGGATAAGATTAGCTCTGGCTTCTGAATTTCTCCAGTTCCTCAAGACTGTTGATGTTCAGCAACGCTTTCTGATCGGGAATTTCAATCATATTTGTGTTTTCTTGTTTTAAAAATTCCCGGGGACTCATGTTACCCGCCTTATAGAATTCAAGCAACGGAGGGTATGCTTGTTTCTCCCACAGCGTTAATAGAGGTTCTGGATTTTTGCCTTCTGAATCAAAAAAGCAAGTCGCTATTTTACGCGAATCACGTTTTTTTATCAGGTAAGCAATTATTTTTTCATCGATGAGCGGCATATCAACCGGAACGGTAATCCAGGCCGAATCGGTGTTATGGGAAAAGGCGGTTAATATGCCATTCAATGGACTATTAAAATTAAATTTATCTGCGATGGGATTAAGACTATCAGGTATCTCGCCAAGAACTTTGCAGGACGTAAATACGGAGGAGCAAAACTTTTTAAGCAAATTGAATAAATATTCCCGTTGCACCACGCCATGATATTGAATAAGGCTTTTGTCTTGCCCCATCCGAGAGCTTTTTCCTCCAGCGAGGATCAATCCGTTCAAACCTTTTGCAGAAATGTCTTTCTTAGTGTTATTCATGAATTTTTTTTCCACAGTGGGGGCATACTTCAACGTCTTTGGGGCGTGCGTTTTTAGTATGAAGCATTTCGAAGAAACCAGAAGATAAAATACCAGCAGGCAAAGCGAGGAGGCCTACTCCTGCAATGGCAAAAAGACCTCCTAAAAATTTCCCGAGTGTTGTAATCGGGACAATGTCACCATATCCGACCGTAGTAAGCGTAGCGATTCCCCACCACATTGTCGCAGGAATACTGCTGAATTTTTCCGGTTGAGCGTCTTTCTCCGCATAAAACATAACAAATGAAATAACAACCAGTACAAATAAAATAAAGATGAAACTCAATACCAGTTGTTCTTTCCGATCTTTCAATACTCTGCGGAAAATAGTTAGCGCATGTAAATAACGCGCGATCTTAAACATGCGAAACAACGCCATCAACCGAAAAATTCTTAAAAACCGAAGGTCTAAAGAGAGAAACTCCAAGTAAAATGGAAGAAACGCCAACAGGTCAATAATGGCAATTGGACTCGTGAGATAGTTAATCCTGCCATGAATCGGATGAGAATATTTTGATTTCTCAACAATAGAATATGCGCGGGCTATATATTCAATAGTAAAAAAAGTGAGTGAATAGATTTCAAACTTGTCAAAGAGACCAGCATATTCCAGATGGATGCTTGGAACCGAATCGAGGACAATCGCGAGTATATTAAGAATGATGGTTGCGATCAGTATAAATTCAAATATTCGTTCAATTATTCCTCCTCTTTCATCCGGGCTTAAGATGAGGTACAGCCGTCTGCGAAGTGTCATATCATTAGGTGCGTTTAAAATCTTTTTTCCCTCCGGATTTTTCCATCAACTTTATTTCTTGGATCACAATGGTATGGGATAGGGCTTTACACATGTCGTAAACCGTAAGAGCAGCGATTGAAGCAGCCGTAAGCGCCTCCATTTCTACACCTGTTTTCCCACTGACAACCGCTTCCGTATCAATTACGATTTTTTTATTCTCCACACGAATTCTCACCTGGCAGTCTTCAAGTCCTAAAGGATGGCAAAAAGGAATAAGGTCTGACGTTTTCTTGGATCCCATAACGCCGGCAATAATAGCTGTTTGAAAGACAGGCCCCTTCTTAGTGATCAGCTCGTTGTTCTCGATCAATCCTAAAATTTCATCGCCTACATCTACAATAGCTTTAGCACGCGCTCTGCGGAGTGTCATTTTTTTTCCGGAAACATCTACCATTTGGGGGTTCCCATCCTTCGAAATGTGCGTAAATTGTTTTTTACTCATATTTTTAACCGACTCATGTCGCTATTTTTAGTCCGGGCATTCGTAAACTCCGATCATTTTTCTTCAGAAGAAGCAAACAATATTTTAGAAATTGCCCTAACGAGCAGAAGACAGTGAACAAAGTAAATTAAAATAAATACATGGTAAGTGTTGCAGAGGCGGTCGAAATTATATTTTCCAATCTTTACAAGCCAAAAGCTGAAGCTATTGATTTAAAACAAGCGACGAACCGGGTATTGGCTGAGAAGATTGTGGCCGATCGGGATTTTCCTCCTTTTGATCGCGTATCCATGGATGGCATTGCAATTCAGTTTCAGGCGTGGAAGCACGGCAGAACGGAATTCGAAATAGAAGGAACACAAGCAGCCGGAGACCCTCAAAAAGAACTCGTCAAGGCAGAAAACTGCATGGAAGTTATGACGGGTGCCATACTCCCTCATAAGACGGATACAGTAATCCGATATGAAGATCTTGGAACTCAAAATTCTACGGTCCGTGTCTTGGCTGCTGCGATTGAGCACGGCCAAAATGTTCATAAAAAAGGCATTGATAGTAAGCAGGACGGTCTGTTGTTAGAACCCGGGATCATGCTTTCTCCAGCGGAGATAGCCTTGTTAGCGTCGGTGGGCAAGGTAAAGGTTAATGTTTTTGCATTACCGAGTACAGCCATTATTTCGAGTGGCGACGAGTTGGTAGATGTAAATGAAACACCGGGGCCGTATCAAATCAGACGCTCTAATACCTATGCTATTGAGGCGTCTATGATGCCGTTTCGTTGGGAAGCAAATCAATTCCATTTTCCTGATAAAAAAGAAGTCTTGTTAAAATCGTTAGCAACTATTTTGGAAACTCATGAGGTGCTCATTCTTTCCGGAGGAGTTTCAAAAGGGAAATTTGACTTCATTCCAGAAGTCTTCGAAGAACTGGGAGTAAAAAAGCTTTTTCATCATGTGAATCAACGTCCCGGTAAACCTTTCTGGTTTGGAGCTTCTAAGGAAGGTAAGATTGTTTTTGCCCTTCCTGGAAACCCAGTCTCTACCTATATGTGCTTCTATCGCTACATCAAGCCTTGGCTTTTGAAAAGCTTAGGAGTTGAGGCCGCTACCCTGACAGCAGAACTTGCCAGAGACTTTTCTTTCGCGCCGAATCTTTCCTATTTCCTTCAAGTGATCGTTAAAGTTGTGAATGGAAAATTAGTTGCCCATCCTGAAGCGGGAGGCGGCTCCGGCGATTTTGCGAACCTTAAAAATGTAACTGGCTTTCTCGAGCTGCCTGCCGATCAATCTACCTTTAAGGCAGGCCAACTTTTTACCTACTTTCCCTTTAGAAATTTTTTATGAGTACCCAATGTCCTCTTAAACTACTACCAACCACAGCCGGGGTTAACTTCGTTTTATGACAGTTCTCATTGCCCCTGACAAATTTAAAGGCTCGCTCGACGCAATCAAAGTTTGTCAGGCTATGCAGGAAGCTTTGCAAGAATCAGGAATGGAGTACCGGGCTCACATTGTTCCCATGGCCGATGGGGGGGAAGGTACGTGTGATATGCTGACGGAATTCAGCCGTGGCAAAAAAATCACCTTGCATGTACTGGATCCTTTTTTTCGCGAGATAGAAGCCGCCTACGGAATATCCGGAGATGGAAATGTTGCTTTCATCGAAATGGCGACAGCCTCAGGTCTGCAATTATTAAAACCAGAAGAAAGAGATGCTTTGCTAGGCACAACCTATGGAACCGGTCAGCTTATCGCCCATGCACTCGATCAAGGGGTAACCTCGGTGATCATGGGAGTTGGGGGGAGCGGGACTAATGACGCTGGCATAGGTATGGGGGAAGCGTTGGGAGCGAAATTCCTGGATAGATCAGGAAAAAAATTAAAACCTATCGGGAAAAACCTAATAGACATCCACTCGATCGATATTACCCAATTACATCCGCGTTTGAAGGAAGTTTCATTTACGGCGATATGCGATGTAAGCAACCCGTTTTTTGGACCTGATGGAGCCGCGCATGTTTTTGGTCCGCAAAAAGGTGCTGATGCAGAAACGGTAAAATTCCTGGATGGTGGCTTGCGTAATTTCGCCGAAATCGCCTACAATCAGTTTGGTCTGGACATTAATTTCCCCGGGGCAGGGGCGGGAGGAGGATTAGGTGGTGGCGCCAAAGTTTTTTTTGACGTAACCTTTCAGCCCGGCATTCAATTCATTACTAAATTCATTGGGTTGGAAAAGTTGGTGCAGCAAAGTGAAGTGATTATTACCGGGGAAGGAAAAATGGATGAGCAGACCCTGTCAGGGAAAGTAGTTAAGGGTTTGGCCGATCTCGCTTCGAAATATCATAAACCGCTCTTTGTGCTGGTGGGCAAAAATGAACTCAACCATGAGAAAATCAGTTCATTAGGAATTCGAAAAGTGTCGACTTTGATGAATGAAAAAACGACTGAAGCAGAAGCCCTCCGTTCTACTTATTCGTTGATAAAGGTCCGGATGGCCGAAGAAATTATTCCATTTTTACTTTAAGCCAGCGCAGCGTAACTTTGCCGGCTCGCAAATGGATCAACAATCATTATTTAATAGTAACAATTCATGTTCGATAATTTAAGTGTTAAGCTGGAGAAAGCCTTTCAAAATCTGAAGGGTCAGGGAAAAATTACCGAGATCAACATAGCTACTACTGCTAAAGAAATTCGCAAGGCACTTATTGATGCTGACGTAAACTATAAGGTAGCCAAGGATGTAACCGATGATATTAAGGAAAAAGCGATGGGCCAGAATGTGCTTACCGCTGTTTCTCCCGGACAATTACTGGTTAAAATAACCAATGACGAACTCACTGCCCTCATGGGCGGACAAAGCGAAGATATTCATATCGAAGGAAATCCGGCCATCGTTTTAATCGCCGGGTTACAGGGTTCAGGTAAGACTACGTTTTCCGGAAAGCTGGCAAATTATTTAAAAAAACAAGGTAGATCGGTTCTGTTGGTGGCCTGTGATATTTATCGCCCGGCGGCGATTGACCAATTAAAAGTTTTGGGTGGGCAAGTAGGTGTAGAAGTATATTCAGAGCCTGAAAATAAAGATGCCGTAAAAATTGCCAGGGCAGCCATTGAACATGCAAAGAAAAATAATCACCGCGTGGTGATTGTCGATACAGCTGGCCGTCTGGCGGTAGACGAGGTGATGATGAATGAAATCGCTAACCTCAAAAAAGCACTTAATCCTTCGGAAACATTATTCGTCGTTGATGCGATGACGGGACAGGATGCGGTCAACACAGCAAAAGCATTTAATGACCGGCTGAATTTTGATGGTGTTGTACTCACAAAGCTTGACGGCGATACGCGTGGCGGTGCAGCGTTGTCCATTCGAAGGGTGGTGGAAAAACCCATCAAATTCATGAGTCTCGGTGAAAAGATGGAAGCGATCGATCGCTTTTATCCGGATCGTATGGCAAGTCGGATATTGGGCATGGGGGATGTGGTTTCCCTGGTGGAAAAAGCGCAAGAGGTTTTTAACGAAGAAGAAGCCGCCCGACTCAATAAAAAACTCCGGAGAAACCAATTTGACTTCAACGATTTTCTCAGTCAGCTTGAGCAGGTAAAAAAGATGGGCAATATGAAAGATTTGCTTGGAATGATTCCTGGGATGGGGAAAGCTATGAAGGATGTGAATATTGATGATAATTCTTTCAAGCCCGTTGAAGCAATTATTCGTGCCATGACCCTGGAAGAGAGAGAAAATCCGGATGTGATTAATGGCAGTCGGAAAAATAGGATTGCTACAGGCAGCGGAACTTCGGTTCAACAAGTCAATCAACTGCTAAAGCAATTTAGCGACATGCGTAAATTAATGAAAACAATGAATAAAATGGGAGGCGGTAAAAGGGCGCTCTCAACTTTGAATCCTTTCGGAAAATAGAGACGGGGCTGGCTAAAATTTATGAAAAATGTTTGGCTCCTGACAAACCAAAATCCTTTTAAAGCCGTTCTTAATGTAGTTTACAGGTTGTTATATAAAAGAATGGAAGTGCCTCGATCAGTCGGGGCATTTTCACGTTCAATAGTCTATTCATTCACCTAATAATTCACCCTAAAGACACAATTATGAAAAGAATTACATTTTTAATGCTGGCGCTGGCCACGATTTTTTCATCCGTTATCGCTCAGGAAAAGCCTCTTAGCCCTCAAGCGACCGTTGAGGGGAAGATTGGAGCTGCCAATGTAAAAATTGTTTATTGTCAGCCTTCAGCACGTGGCCGAAAGATGTTAGGAGAAAAAGAACCTTATGGAAAAGTATGGAGAACCGGTGCCAATGAAGCTACAACCATTGAATTTGATAAAGCCGTAAAAATTGAAGGTAAGGATTTGCCCGCGGGAAAATATTCGTTATTTACTATTCCCGGCGAAAATGAATGGACTGTCATTGTTAATAAAGAAGTAAAACAAATGGGAGCGTATAATTACAAGGAGAAAGACGATGTGTTGCGTGTTAAAGTAAAACCCTCAAAAACAGCAAGTTTCGTAGAAACTTTTAATATCGCTTTGGGAAAGGATGAAATTCAATTAAAGTGGGAAAATACGGCAGTTGCTTTTAAAGTAAAAGCCTGATTTTTTCTGTTTAAGAAATAAGAGCCTCGCGCGCTAGCGAGGCTTTTTTATTTTATCCATATTGACACCGTTTTAATACATTATGAATATTGTAGGCCGTTACGATCGAGTTGATTTACCCCAGTTGGGTCTATTTGATGTACATGCTAAAGTTGATACGGGTGCATACAGATCCAGCATTCATTGCCATCAGGTTCAGATTGTAGATGGCGTATTGGAATTTGTATTATTGGATGAAGAACATTCTGAATTCACGGGAAAGAAACTGAAGTTTTCAGAGTTTTACCTTCGCGATATTAAGAATTCCTTTGGTGAAACAGAACGCAGGTTTGTAATCTCTACTACGCTAAAATTATTTAATGAAGAAATAGCTGCCGAGTTTTCTTTATGTAACCGGGGTTCTCTTAAATTTCCAATACTTATCGGACGAAAAATCCTTCGAAACCGATTCACCATCGATGTGAAGAAAAAAAATCTTTCCTACAAACAAAAACGAAAGCAGCAGGTTGGACTGAAGAAGAAAAAGCATTCGTAAAAATTTTAATTGCATTTATTTCCATGAGAGTTGCTATCCTATCCAGGAATCCTAAATTATATTCTACTAAACGTTTGAAAGAAGCGGGTGAAGCCAGAGGCCATAAGGTAGAAATTATCGATCATATGAAGTGTGTTCTTTTCATAGAAAAGAAAAATCCTGTTGTATTATATCAGGGTAAAAAGCTGGATTATTTTGATGCCATAATTCCCCGGATTGGAGCGTCGGTAACTTTTTATGGAGCTGCTGTCGTTCGCCAATTCGAAATGATGAAAGTATTTACTGCGGTGGAGTCGCAAGCTTTAATTCGTTCCCGCGATAAATTAAGAAGCTTGCAGATACTTTCGCGTGCAGGCCTGGGGTTGCCAAAGACAATTTTTATGGATTACTCCCGTGAAACGGAAGGTATTATAGAAGCTGTCGGAGGGGCGCCTGTCATTATCAAGCTCCTGGAAGGTACACAAGGATTAGGAGTCGTCCTGGCTGAAAATAAAAAAGCAGCTAAATCAGTTATCGAAGCCTTTCATGGTCTCCATGCGCGTATTATCGTGCAGGAGTTCATAAGAGAAGCAAAGGGAGCAGATATACGGGCTTTTGTCGTTAATGGGGAAGTGGTAGGTGCTATGAGAAGGCAGGCAAAAGAGGGAGAGTTCAGATCCAATATTCATCGTGGAGGTACAGCGAGTGTCGTAAAGCTGACCAAGGTAGAAAAACAAGCTGCAATTATGGCTGCAAAGAAAATGGGACTTTCGGTAGCGGGCGTGGATATGCTTCCTTCGAACCGTGGCCCATTGATCCTGGAAGTAAATTCGTCGCCTGGGTTAGAAGGCATCGAAGGAGCCACCAAAGTTGATATTGCCGGTAAGATTTTTCAATTTCTCGAAAAGAATGCCGGAAAGAAAAAAATTCAGAAGGATAAAATCAATGCGTAGCATAACAGGTGCGGTCTTTTAGAACTTTCAGCTTAACTTGCCTATCAAAACGCGATAACGCTATGTGAAGTCCTTTATGGTGGTAAGAGTTCCGAACCTGAGTTAACCTTGCGTTCAAAGCCCTTTATCTTCCAACTCTCGCATTAGGCGTAAGGATTAGATTAATTGTATTCGCGTATTTATGGGACCATCTGTTAATTTAATACGCGTACTTGAAACAAGTCTTTATAGCCGGTCATCAAATCCAACCTGGAGAGTTCACAGAGATTAATATCAATATCGCGCGACTCCCGTCACATACCGTGATAGACACCCCCATTTATGTTTCCAGAGGCATGGAAGACGGTCCGGTATTGGCCCTTACCGCCGGCATGCATGGTGATGAAATAAACGGGATGGAGATTGTGCGAAGAATCCTTGACAGCGGTCTTCACAAACCTAAAAGAGGTGTAACTGTATGCATGCCCATCGTAAATTTATATGGGTTTCTGAATTATTCACGCGACGTTCCGGATGGAAAGGATATTAATCGGTCCTTTCCGGGTAACAGGGGCGGCTCTTTGGCCAGCCGCGTGGCGTATAACCTGATGCATGAAGTGATCCCGTATATTGATTATGGAATTGATTTTCATACCGGTGGCGCCATGCGCACCAATTATCCTCAGGTTCGGTCCCTCTTAAAGGATCCTAAGAATATGGAATTAGCAGATGCTTTCCATGCTCCCTTCACAATCGATGCTCCGTTTCGTCCGAACTCGTTGCGAAAGGAAGCCTCCAGAAAAGGAAAGCGCGTGATTGTTTATGAAGGAGGTGAATCGTTGAGATTTGATCAGCAGGCGATTGAAGAAGGTATTGCGGGAACACTAAGAGTCATGAAGCATTTGGGTATGATTGATACCGCTCCCGAGCCAAAAGAGGAGAGTCGCGTGATCTGGAGTACATCCTGGATTCGTGCAAAACATGCTGGTCTTTTTCAACCCACCGTACAATCAGGCCAGCATATTCATAAGGGCGATTGGATCGGAACCATCACAGATCCCTTTGGTGAATTCAAAGAAAAGATAAACGCTGTTGACTCCGGATATGTCCTGGGGTTAAATAATATACCCGTTATCAATGCGGGAGACGCCCTTATGCTAATAGGGTTTGATAATTTTTGCAGGCTGGAATATCCTGTTATTTAAAAAAAACATCATATCATAACATACTGCCAATATCCGGGTTAGTAAATTGCACTCGAAAGTTTGCGCTGTGACTAGCTTGTCGTAGTTGCTTGATCCAGTGTTTTATATTATACCATTACGGTGGAACTCTTTCTCGAACAATACGGATATTTAGCACTACTGATCGGCACTTTCTTTGAAGGCGAGACAGCCATCCTGATAGCGGCTTCTTTGATTCATGAAGGAATATTTGATGGTCCCCCCACGATAATTTTCGGTTTTGCGGGTTCCTTTATCAGTGATTGGCTGTATTATTTTATAGGTAGGTTAAACGGGAAATACTTTATTGACAAGCGTCCAAAATTAAAAGCAAAATTGGAACCGGTTCAAAGCCTATTTAGAAAATATCAAATTCAAATTCTTTTCTCGTACAGGTTTTTGTATGGATTCCGCGTCGTCATTCCAATTGTAATTGGAATGAGCCATATCAGGCCGTCACAGTTTCTATTCTATAGTGTCGTCAGCGGATTGATCTGGGCTACAACGGTCGGGACAGTGGGCTATTTTATAGGCAGAGTGTTTAATCTCGAAGCCGCTGCCTTCGAAGATAATATCCTGATTCTCGTAGTCGGTTTTGCTTCCTTCGGAATAATCATGGGATACTCGCTAAAATACCTGGCAGCGCGAAGTCTGAGTAACCAGGCAAAGGAAATCTAGTGATAAGGTAGGTTTATTTTGGTGAATTATTCTTTGAACAGTCACGAGCTTTGAGCCGCGAGTTTTGAGCGATTGTATCAAAGCTCATGGCTCGAAGTTCATAGCTTTAGGCACGTCAGAATTCGCTTAACATGACACCAGAAGAATTAAAAGGGCAAGAACCCCTGACCTGTTAGAACGCAGTCAATCTAAACACCTACACACTTTTTAGACTAAAACTCGAAACTCCAAACTATAAACTCGAAACTGCCTGTCACTGCAATCTTAACAGGTACGATTTAGGCCAAAGTTTTCCAGTGACCAGCAAGGCTTTGGAATTTTGATCGTAGGCAATTCCATTTAGTACATCGGTGTTCGGGTACATTCTTTTGATTTCGCCAGCTAGCGCTGAGAGGTCAAGGCGTCCAACCACTTTTCCATCAGAGGGATCGATTTTCAATATCAGCGCGGTCTCATAAACATTTGCAAAAATATAGCCGTTGATGTATTCGAGCTCGTTGATATTTTTTACTCTTCCGCCTGGATCCGCTACAGAAACCGTCCTGACTACTTTGAAATTTGTGGTATCAAGAAAGTAAAGTTTTTCTGTGCCATCGCTCATGATCAGATTTTTATTGTCATGAGTAATTCCCCAACCGGAAGTGTTATACTTAAACTCACCAATTTTCTGATACGTGTCGGCATTGTATATAAAACCAATTTTGTCTTCCCAGGTGAGCTGATAGATTTTTCCATTAAGAACCGTAATACCTTCCCCAAAATACCGGTTATCCAGGGTGATTTTTTTTTCATGCTGCCCTGACCCGGGATTCACTTCAGCGATCCACGAATGACCTTTCTGTCCTGTACTTTCTAAAATCTTGTTGTTGTAAATGGTAAGGCCCTGGGTATAAGCCTCTGAGTTGTGGGGCAACGTGCTCAAGACAGAATAACCAAGGGACAAGGTGTCCACAGCGGCTTTTTCGTTATTTTGTTTGTCGCCACAAGAACTAAAAATAAGAAGGGAAAGTAAGGAAACATGCAAGACAGCCAGAAACTTCATTTTATGACTCGAATTTTGTTTCGAAAGAAATGAATTTTAATTTATTAAAAAAACAACCATAGTGTTTCGCCCAGAAATAACATCATCAAAGTGTCAATGTTTTAACTACTTTGATGGCTTGGGCATATTTAGCCGTTTGGATACAAGACTTTATATAGCCAATAACTGCTGGAATCGCTGTTATATGTCCGAATACTCTGTAGGGTGTAAAAAGTAGATATCAATTTTGGAAACGTTATTTTTATACTCACTCATCCCGGAAAGCTTCTTCCATTGTGGATCAGCCGAAAATGCTTTCCAATGTTCATCCCGAGAAGCCTTGTTTTCAAAGGTAGTCATGTACATTAAGTTAGGCGTCCTGCTTCCGGCGAGTACTTCAGCATAAAAAACTGCATTAAAACCGAGTCGTTTAAATAGGCCCACTTCGTCGCCATCATTGAACATCTTTACTTTGTTTTTGAAGATCTTTTCCGTGTGCCCTTCGTAGCTCCTAAGTTCATAAATACGATCTCCCACAGGACTTGTATGTTTAGGTACTTCTAATTGAGGCATTCCTGTAAAGGCTTGGAGCAAAATTGATTCAAGGCGCACATACGGGAGGTCGGTATAAAGAGCGTTTAAATAGTCGGCACCACTGGTTTCAAATTGCTTGTCCTTCTGTAGTGTCTCGTCGAGTTTGTCAAACTGCTCAAGGGAAGTATAGGGAATAAAAACAAAAATCCTTTTTCCATAACGCGCTGTATCGCTTTCAACAGGTTTAAAAACTCCCACCTTCGAAATTCCCGCCCGGTGAAGTGCAGGTAAATATGCATCTTTTAAAAAGCGATCAACCCGTTCTTCTTGTTGTCTTGTTTCAACATGATACGCTTTTATTTCATAATATTCCCGTTTAGGAGCCAATGTGGCCGAAGTAAAGGCGCAGGCACAAATAACTAAAACTAAAAGATGCTTCATGGGTGGACGTTTATAAGTAACTAAAAGTAAAGGGATGGTTTAATTTAACCAAGGGTTATTTGATTGACGGCTTGATTACGATTGTAGATTTTAGATTGACGATTGTAGATTGATTGCGCTTTCCGAATGTCTATGAACTTCAATCGAGCGTCAATCGTAAATCTAAAATCGTAAATCTAAAATCGCCTTGATTTCCGGATCGCCTTGTAAATTATTCATCTGTCTCAGAACCCAGGGATACCGTTGATTAACGTAACGCGATGGAGGTTTTACTGTATATTTTTTTGGATTGGGGAGGCTTGAGGCAATCATGGCGGCCTCTTTGCGCGACAATTTTTGGGACGATTTATTAAAGTATTGTTTGGCGGCCTGTTCAATACCAAAAACTCCTTTGCCCATCTCTGCAACGTTAAGGTAAACTTCAAGAATGCGTCTTTTGCCCCAGATATTTTCAATCATAAAGGTGAAGTACGCTTCAATTGCTTTGCGTATCCAGCTGCGACCCTGCCATAAAAAAACATTTTTAGCTACTTGCTGACTGATCGTTGAAGCCCCTCGTAGGCGAGCGGACTTTTTAGAACCTTGCGTGATGACCTTCTCAATACTTTTGACGTCAAACCCATTATGATCAGGGAAGAGCTGGTCTTCTGATGCAATAACGGCAAGTCGCGCATGAGGTGAAATATGTTCAAAGGCCACATAGTCTCTTTTGAGCCCGTTGCCCTCAATATAGCTAACCAACTGTGTTATCGTTATTGGTGGATCAACCCATTTTAATGCGACTATATAAAGGAGTTGGAAAATAAAAAGAAGGATGACCATCATTTTGATTTTCCGGACTACTTTTCGAAAAAAACTGTTTTTACTCATAGTGCTATAAGCCGCGAAAATACAAAATGCTTTCAGTCTTGTGGAATCTTTTATGGGCAAACAAACATTTACAGGTTCAATAGAATACTTTTAATTGTTTAATATTTGTGATATTTATCGATTCATTGGATTTTTTCATGATTCTTAAAATATCCCTGTTATGAGACGCTACTGCCTCGCGCTAGACCTAAAAGATGATCCTGCTTTAATCGCTGAATACGAACAATTGCACAGGGAAATATGGCCAGAAATTAGAAAAAGCATGGTAGATGCTGGCGTAAAAAACCTGGAGATGTATAGAATAACGAACCGTATGGTTATGATCCTGGAAGTTGATGAGTCATTTACGTTAGAAAGAAAAGCGGCTATGCATGAAACGAATCCCAAAGTAATTGAATGGGAAAATTTGATGTGGAAATTTCAAAAACCCTTGCCAGGTGCAAAGCCTGGTGAAAAGTGGAAGGTGATGGAAAAATTTTATCAGCTTAACGAATTGTAAATGCGAATTGATTCTCATCAGCATTTTTGGAAGTATAATGAAACCCGTGACGCCTGGATTACGGATGATATGGCTATTATTCAACTGAATTTTTTGCCGGAAGATTTGAAGCCAATACTATACGAAAATAGTATCGATGGCACTATCATTGTCCAATCGCATCAGTCGAAAGAAGAAAATATTTTTCAACTTGCCAATGCACTTCAGCACAATTTTATAAAAGGTGTTGTAGGCTGGGTAGATTTTCAGGATGAAGCACTAGAAGAGAAGTTGAACTACTATCAGGAGTTTAAAAAGATGAAAGGATTCCGTCATATTTTGCAAGGCGAACAGCAACGGGATTTTATGCTTCGTCCCGATTTCAAAAGAGGTATCGGAAAATTAAAACAGTTTGGTTATACCTACGACATCCTTATTTTTCCTGATCAATTAAATCACACTGTAGAATTTGTTCGCGCTTTTCCCGACCAACCATTTGTTCTGGATCACCTGGCGAAACCGTATATCAAAGATCAAAAAATAGATGAGTGGAGGAAGGATCTTAAGAAGCTCGCCTCCTGTGAGAATGTTCTTTGCAAAATTTCAGGAATGGTAACAGAAGCAAATTGGAAGACCTGGACCAAGGAAGATTTTTTCCCCTATCTTGAAGTGGCGGCTGAAGTTTTCGGTACTAGCCGCCTAATGTACGGCAGCGATTGGCCGGTTTGTCTGGTGGCCGCTTCCTATAAACAAGTTTTCAACATTGTCCAAGAATTTTTTTCGGGGTTTAGTCAGGATGAACAGGATCTGATTTTTGGCAAGAACGCGGTGCGTTTTTATAATTTATAAATAGAGAAAGTATGGATTTACAATTAAAAGATAAGGTCATTATTGTTACCGGCGGAGCTAAGGGAATTGGAGAAGGCATTGTTAAAGTGCTTGCTGCGGAAGGAGCTATCCCTGTCATTATCGGGAGAAGTAAAGCGGACAACGAAAAAGTGGCGGCTGAAATAGTAAAAAGCGGCGGAAAATCATTTCAGGTTGAAGCTGAGTTAACAGAACCAGGCGCATCTGAAAAAGCCGTTCAGGAAGTGGTCAGAAAGTTCGGACGAATAGAAGGTTTGGTGAACAACGCCGGTGTAAACGATGGGGTAGGGTTAGAGAATGGGAACTATGAAAAATTCGTGGCTTCCTTACATAAAAATGTCGTGCATTATTATCTGATGGCCCACTTTGCTTTGCCTGAATTAAAAAAGTCGAAGGGTGCTATTGTAAATATCGGTTCTAAAACTGCGGAAACAGGACAAGGAGGAACTTCAGCATACGCAGCGGCCAACGGTGGACGCAATGCATTAACTCGCGAATGGGCGGTTGAACTGCTTAAATACGGCATCCGGGTAAACGCCATCATAGTCGCGGAGTGTTACACCCCGCTATATGAAAAATGGATTCAGACTTTACCAAATCCCAAAGAGAAACTTGCAGAAATAGAGTCAAAAATTCCCCTTGGAAACAGAATGACGACGGCGGAAGAGATCGCGAATGCAACGGCCTTCCTATTGTCGGAGCGCTCCAGCCATACTACCGGGCAGCTCATTCATGTGGATGGGGGATACGTTCATCTGGACAGAGGGTTGGTAAATGCTTAAAAATAAAGGCAGCAATCATCTTGCTGCCTTCGACCTATACCTAAACAACCAACTATTCTTCCATCAATAATTTAATCTCAGGAAATTCCAATGCCTTAATTTCCTGAACGGCACCGCCCGCAATTCCACGGACATCACCATATAGACAAACGAGATTTTCCATGGCCCTTAACAATCGTTTTTCGCGTTTGGCCCATTGACTGGTGAACAATGTTTTTTCTTTCATGAGATCTTCCTGCATCTCGTGATAAGATTCAAAGGCGGCTTCCAATTTCTGTTTGAATTCATTTCCTGTTACATAACGGTAGATAAGGTTCATTTTTTCACCCTTATTTTCCTGTGATGCCATTACTTCGCCAATGCGACTTAAATTATGTCGGAATAATAAAGCAAGGGCTTTGAATTCAACGAAAGTACAAACCCAGATTCCCTCTATTTCGGTGAAGCGGCTAGTGCCCTCCGGTAGAGCTTCGGTAACGATCACACCAACATCAGCCTGTTTTAAGCGCATATCATCTTTCATTTTGCCGATCCACTCATAACTAAAATGTTTTGTGCGTTTACTTTCATATAATATCCGGCCGCACTCATTTTCATAATGGTCGCGCACAATATGAACACAGTCAGCGCCGCGTTTTCCTTTTGATATTTCTTCAATAACGTCGCGGGGGAATGAAGCGGATAAATATTCCTCGATAGCCAATTCCTGAACTTCGCCCTGTGTTTGCATGCTACCTTGTTCTGTTCTTCTTTTCATTTCATTGATCAACTTGTTCTGGTCGTCCAGCTTCTTTTGAAGTTCTGCATTTTTCATCTGCCCTTCTTCCCGGACTTTTTCTGTTTCCTCCATGACTCTTTTTTTCATCATCAAGTCGAGGGTTTCCCGGTCGCGCTGAAGCTTTATCTCACGATCTTTTATTTCAAATTCTGCTTTGTCTAGTGCAGACTTATCGGCGAGTGCTCTAATTATTTTTTCACGCTCTAACAGTTTTTTCTTCATTTCAAGTTCAATGCCTTCCTCGCGATCTTTCAATTTTTGCTCCCGTTCCTGAATAGCGAAGGCACCGTCTTCCAATTCCTTTAACCGCGACGCTTTTGTCTTTCGATCATCCTCAAGCCGTTGAAGTTGTGATTTAAATTTTGCCTGTTCCTCTTGCTGAATTTTTAACGCCAACGATCTTGTATTTGCCTGAAGTTTTTGCTCAAATTCTTTTTCAAACTGCGCGCGCAAATCATGCTCGATAGCTTCTTCAGGCGAGAACTTGTTGCCACAATGGGGGCATTTAACAAGGAGTGCGACGGGATTTAATATTTCCATATGCGTTAATATTTGAATCGAATGTAGAATGGACCCGTGACACCTTGTGTCAAACCGGTTAAATGAAGAAAATCTGCTATTTTCAAACCGTGAAACAGAAGCGAATCATTGGCAAAAAGACGGAATCGATCATTCCCCAGGCAAAATTGTTACGCCTTTTTCAGATTATTGCCGTCTTAAAATCAGGGCACTGGACTATCAAACAGCTGGCGGATCGCTTCGACACCAGTGAACGCACCATTTACAGGTACATCAATTTGTTGGAGGAAGTTGATTTTTTGTTGGAAAAGGACTTCGAGAATCGCTTTTTTATTATCACAACAGAGGATGATCCAAGCCAGGCTCAATTTTCAATTGAGGAGACCAAGCTAATTAAAAAACTTATCCAGACTGGCGCACAGGATAATCCTCTAAAAAGCACGCTTCTCAAAAAGCTTTCACTGAATTCAGAAATTGATAGCATGCCCAGGTTATTTCTGAAAGTCAGGTTAGGACAATTTGTCGATCAGTTGGCGGAATCTATTCGAAACAAAAATCAGGTTGTGCTGAAGAATTATCATTCAGCAAACAGCAATGAAATCCGTGACCGAATGGTCGAACCGATTCATTTTGGAGACAACTATCAATCTATCGTTGCGCTGGATACACAAGATAAGATTTGCAAACAATTCAAGCTGGATAGAATTGGGGAGATTATTGAAATGCAAACCAAGTATCATTTCGAGGGCCTTCACAAAAAGAATCAATCGGACATTTTTGGCTTCACCGGTGATTCAAATACATGGATTACATTGCATTTAAGTCTCAGGGCTTATTTGCTTTTGCGGGAAGAATATCCTTTATCCATTTCATTTACTGAACGAACGGAAGACGGCTATCATTTTCACGGGCCCGTTTCAAACCTTGATGGTATCGGAAGATTTGTGCTGGGCCTGATGGATGAGATTCAAATAATAGGCCCCGAGCTTTTTAGAGATTTTATTGAGGGTAAACTTCAGAGGCAGATGCTAACTAAAAAAAAATGATTTGTATTTTTTGGAAAAGTACGGCAAACTTAGAAATTCAGATGTTGATGTTCCTTATTCTATAACGAACACGAAACTGAGGAGTGAATTTTGACGATCACCTTAAAACTATTACATTTCGTTGTGACAATAGTATGCGTTGGCGGCAATTGATATAACCTACTATTACTCTTCACTTCAAAGGGCTTAGCAAATGTTGTGGAATTATTACAAGCGAGCTTAAACTGTGATGGTGAGCTAACAAGAAAAAATATTTTTGAAAGGACGAACATATTTGTTCTAAAATCATGATGTATGCGAAAAGTTTATTTCCTATTGGTTTTCATTATTGGATGCACTCCTGAGAAAGATAAAGATCTGTTGACTTATACGCCGTTCTCCAAAAGCGTGGTGCACGTGAGTTTTTCGCATGATCGGGTAGATACTTTAAATATCAGTGCCGATGTAAATACGAATATTCCGAAAGACGATTACCGGTCAAATAAAGTGGCTGCTAACAAAGCAGGAGATTATTATTTGGACCTGGAAATTGATAGACCCACTAAAATCTTACTGAACCTGGGCGACGACCAGTATAATGTTTTTCTTTTTCCTAATGATACCACTCATATTAAAGTCAACGCTACGCAAGACGAGATTGGACTCAGTTTCTATGGAAGGGCAAAAATTATTAATGAATACTATCAAGAAAAAAAGGCTACTCTTGGCTACACGGATATACGATTTCCACTTAATAAATCCCTCTCATCAAAATCAACGGACAAGTTGTTAAAGCTGTCGACGGATTCTGTCATCAATCGGGAGCTTTCATTTCTTGAAAAATATATATCAAAGGATCGTCTTCCAGAATGGTTTCTGGACTATGAGCAGTCCGAGATAATATATATGGGTGCAGGATTCAAAACCCAAATGCCCCACGCCAATGAAGTAATGAATTCCTTTAAGGAAACTCTGCCCAGTGACTACTACGATTTTCTAAGCCTTGTACAAGTTGACAATTCAAAGGCTATTTTGTCATCGTATTATTTCAAGTTTCTTGACGCCTATTTTACTAGAAATTTGCCGGTTAGTGAAACCAATCAGCTTGCCGGTTTCTCCAGAATAAGTAAAGACCTGTCCCATACGTTAAATCAATCAAAAGATCAATTGTCAGGGGAGGCCAAGGAGCTTTATCACAAATCAAACTTCAGTCTGATGATAAAGTTTTATGCTGACTCCCTGGTGATAGACTCTCTTGCAAAAGCGTTTGAGGTTTCCGATTATAAAGAATTGGTGCGGATGGCAGGAATAAAGTCCAGGAATGAAATGGCAATGCTGAATATAAATAAAGGCGATACTATTCCAGATTTTGTCCTCTCTAACAGCCTTGATAGTTTAATTTCCATTCGCTCGTTTCAAGACCAAATTTTGTATCTCAATTTTTGGGCAACCTGGTGTGGCCCTTGTATTCAGAATATGCCGGAATTAAACAAGTTAATAGTTCAATATGACAAAAAACCTCGTGTAAAATTTTTAAACATCTGCATGGAAAGCGAACGGGATAAATGGTTGGCCGGCATAGCAAAATATAAGTTAAAGGGCGTAAACCTTATGGCTGAAGGTAATTGGAATTCAAAGTTGAGATCCTATTTCAACATTAAAGGAATTCCGCATTATGTGATAATCAACAAGGGTAATGTCTTATCCGAAAATGCCACAGATAAAGCTCCGAAAGTTCAAGAGAAAATAGATGCAATGCTGACGAGGAAATGAAATAATGACTTTAAATTATCAAAGCATGCCACAGATGAACCTTCATCACGGCATATTGTTGTCTGGCACGCAATATTCACCTCGATTTGGCGAAGCGATGTGCGCACCATGCAAGAGCACAAACTCAAAAATAAATTAGTACGTGGCGCGGTTTAAACATTTGAATTTTTACCCCGGATTTCATCCGGAGCTATTCACATTTAGCCCCATCCGGGGCTACCGGTTAATGAATTGTGAGTGTCGGACTCACAAAAAATTGAAGACCTTTTTGAAATTCAACTACTTACAAACCTGTCGCAACAGTCTCTTTGCCTCGTGCTGAAATAAGCAATTCTCTTACTTTCAATTCTCTGAAAATAGCTAAAGGTTGAAGCACACCTCCTGCACGGAGACGAGCCTCAGCAATTAAAGGTCTGACATCGGTTCGATAAGCAGCCTGCAAAATTTCCTGTGCTTGTGCTACATCGTTTTGCTGCTGTGCTTTTTTTAACAATTTTGTATTGATAAGCAATGCCTGCGCATAGGCGATCTTGATAGCCTCCACAGATTGTAATAAATCCTCCAGTGGATCCTTTACATTATGGGATGCATCGATCATCCAGCCCAAATCGGTAGCATGGTCCATGTGGCGCTCGTCCATCCCTTCGATCAATTCGTTGAAAATTAAAAATAGTTGATACGGGTTAATGCTTCCCACCGTTAAATCATCATCTCCATACTTGGAATCGTTGAAATGGAATCCTCCCAGTTTGCCTTCCATTAAGAGCAACGAGACGATTTGTTCGATGTTGGCGTTAGGGAGATGATGCCCTAAGTCTACTAACGTAAAAGCCTTTGGACCAAGTTTTTGGGCGTACAAATAAGATTGTCCCCAGTCGCCGACAGTCATCGAATAAAAGTTTGGTTCGAAGGCTTTGTATTCTACAAACATTTTCCAATCGTCGGGCATGGCAGCGTATACTTGTTGCAATCCGTCCAGCGTATGTTGGAAAGCCCTTCTGAAATTTAATTGCCCGGGGAAACAGGATCCATCAGCCAGCCATACCGTTATTGAATTGGAGCCGAGTTGTTTGCCATAGTCGATAACTTCCAGGTTGTGATCAATTGCCTGATCGCGTACACTTTTATTGACATGTTGAAGCGATCCGAATTTGTAACTATGCTGTTGATTTTTTTGATCCTGGAAAGTATTGGAATTCATGGCATCAAATCGCAAATCATGCTGTGCAGCCAATGCCTTGATGGCTTTGGCATCTTTTGGAATATCCCACGGAATGTGAAGGGAAATCGCCCCGCTCGATTTATTTAAACTATGAAGTAGTCCGATATCTTCGATTTTTTCCTCCAGGGTTCTGGGTTCACCTCCTCCGGCAAATCGCGCAAAGCGAGTGCCACCGGTACCCAGCGCCCAACTGGGGATTGCAATTTGAAAATCGATTAACCTATTAATGATATTCTCCGCCTCCGGGATATCACTTTTCAGGGCTTCTAGTTTTTTTCGATGGGTTTTGAAATGGAAATCGTTGTGATCGTCCAGTTTATGTTTTTCAATTTGCATTTTTGAGAGATTGACATGTTCTGACTAAAACTCCGTCTTAAAAATCACCGGACAAAGGCGGCGGCGACCCCACCATCAACATTGACAACATTTCCAGTCGATTTATTCAGAAGTCCGCCGACAACAGCAAAGCAAGCGTTTGCGATATCTTCCGGTAAGATGATCTCATTTAATAAAGTTCGTTTAGCGTAGAATGCAGGAAGTTCTTCAACGGCGACACCATACGCCTTCGCCCGTCCCGTTGCCCACGTACCTTCCCATATTTTGCTATCCGCAATAACGGCGTCGGGGTTTATCACATTAACCCGTATCTTATGTGGGCCCAATTCAGCAGCGTTAAGTCTGCTCAGATGAAGTTGTGCAGCTTTCGCAGATCCGTAGGCAGCATTATTGGGTCCTGAGACCAACGCATTTTTACTTACAATGTTAAGCACATCACCTCCCATATCTTGTTTGCGCATCACATTGACACCTGCTTGGGTAACCAGGAATTGTCCCTTAACCAAAACATCGTACAGGATATCCCAATCTTTTTCAGTATGGTCTTCGAGTGTTTTTGAAATGGAAAGTCCAGCACAATTAACCACAAGATCAACGCCCCCAAAGGCAAGCGATGCGGCTTCAAAGGCGTTGTCTATTTCTTCGGCCTTCAAAACATCTAATACAACAGACGTTACACTGTCTTTCCCATATTTTTTAAATTCCTCCTGCGACTTTTCCAAACGTGTTGCATCGTTGTCATTTACAATTACACAAGCGCCCTCGTCTAAAAACTTCTTTGCGATTGCTTTACCAATTCCGCCAGCACTTCCTGTAATCAAAGCAATCCTTCCGGAAAGTGATTTTGGTTTTGGCATGCGCTGAAGTTTGGCTTCTTCTAATAGCCAATATTCGATATTGAATGCTTCCTGCCTGGGCAAGGAGGTATATTCTGAAATTGCTTCTGCACCGCGCATTACATTGATCGCATTAATGTAAAATTCTGCCGCGACCCGCGCTGTTTGTTTATCCTTGGCGAAGGTGAACATACCTATGCCTGGATATAACAAGACCACGGGATTTGGATCACGCAACGCAGGGCTATTGGAATGTTTACAAACTTCATAATAATCCCGGTACATCTTTCTGTAGCCCTCAAACTGAGGTAAGAGTTTTTCTTTCAAGACTTTAACATCGCTTAAATCTTCTTCGGGTTTTAAGGATAAAATCAACGGGCTGATCTTTGTTCTTAAGAAGTGATCCGGACAACTTGTTCCCATAGGTCCCAGTTTTTCCAGATCTTTTGAGTTGATGAATTCAAGAACACGTTCATCGTCCGTAAAATGGCCGATCATGCGCGTATGACTGGAGCAAAAACCGCGGAGAACGGGTGCCAGTGAAGATGCCTTTTTTTTGCGCTCGACAGGAGAAAGCGACGTGATTTTATTTCCCCCAAAAACAGGTTCGCGTTTGCCATAATTTTCTCCCAGATATTCCGAACATCTTTCAATTACCTCCAGGGTATTTATGTAGCTTTCATAGGCTGTATCACCCCAGGTAAAAAGACCATGTGAACCGAGCATAATGCCCCGTATGCCTGGATTTTCCTCCAGACATTTTTGCAATTTTAATCCAAGATCAAAACCTGGACGTTGCCATTCCACCCAGCCGATAGTACCATTAAATAATTTTTCGGTGATCTTTTTCCCATCTTTGGCTGCCGCTATGGCGATAGCAGCATCGGGATGCAAATGGTCAATGTGTTTGAAAGGGAGAAATCCATGCAACGGAGTGTCTATTGAAGGAGCTTTGGAGCTAAGATCATAAATGCAGTGATTGAACAATTCAACCATTTCATCTTCATGGGCCAGGCCCCGGTAGATTTTTTTAAGGCTGTTCAGACGATCGACGTACAACGCCGCAAGTCCATTTTTTTTTAAGGTACCTAAGTCACCGCCAGACCCTTTTATCCACATAACTTCCGTCGGTTCCCCGGTTAATGGGTCTTTAGCAGAAACCTTACAGGAAGTATTTCCGCCTCCATAGTTTGTGAGCCGGAGATCAGCCCCTAATAAGTTAGATCTGTAAATTAGTAAGGCTACCTCGTCACCTTGAAGCTCACTCGCTTTTTTTTCATCCCACAAATAACTGACGTGATTGAATTTTAATACTGCACTGGCAGGCATAGAGTTTGGATTTTGAATGAATCTTTCGTTAAAACAACAAGCCACAGGGGCTTATCTTGTTAAGACCAAACTTAGAAAATCCAATGCTTTAATCTGTCATGAACTGTTCTGCCTATTGCTTTGCAGACCGTGTTTCAATGAGGCGAGGATAAAACCCGGGATTCAGGGGATAGGCATCTTCGCGGGACTGCTATTGTTTAAAATTAAAAACGGGATTTAAATTCCGACTCCAGGTATTGATTTAGGTTTTGTAAACCATGCACCATGTTTACCTTTTCAGGGTCGGAATGTGTTTTGTCGTCTTTATATACGACTTCGACAAATAAATTTCGAACCATGTAGATGTAAATGTGCCTTCCGTTCTTTACGCGTGATCCAAGGGTAACTCCTTTTTTATGCAAGTATTTAACCTTGTTTTCGAGAGATAAACGACTAAAGAAGAATTTGTGTATCATAACTATTGGTTATGATCTCATAGACTCTAATTTTACGCCACTGTATAAAACCCCTTTACTGGCGCAAATTAAAGGATTTTGTCAAACGTCAGTCTATTTTTGGGACACGTATTTCAATTTTGAAATAAAATATTAAATAGGGATATCCTCTTACGATTTCTTTACCTGCTGATTTTGAAGCACTATTTCCATAATAGACTGGATTGTTTTATTGAACCCATCGACGGAAGTAGGTTTAGTGAGAAATTTTATTGCCCCGGCGCTCAAACAGAACTCTTGCTCCGATTTAGAAGATGACGTAGAGAGAATGGCGACTGGAATGTGTTTAAATTCTTCTAATAGTTTTATTCTGCTTAGTATTTCGCGCCCGTGCATTTTGGGCAAATTGAGGTCTAGTAGGATTATATTGGGGAAATTTTTACACAATCTAAGAAAGGGGATCACCTTGTCACCTTGTTTTACGACCTCCATTGAAAACTCTATTCCATTGTCACGAAGAGCCTCTTGCATCAATTCCACGTCGTCCTGATCGTCCTCAACTAAAAGAATATTAAGCGCTCCTGAATTGGTCATTTAAATGCATTTGAGATAAAAATGGCACAAATTTTACTTTTCAAAGGTAATTTATTTTGCAGTAATAATAACACTATGTCGAAAATCACTCTTGAGAAGGAGGGGTAACGGAAGGGCTTCAGATCATGTAATAATAGGTATTGGCGCATCCGCTGGGGGGATGGAGGCGATT
>CAZAHL010000050.1:0-29267 GCA_964484845.1 uncultured Chryseolinea sp.
ATCGAATCACAAGGGATGGTTTTAATGACGGAAGATTCGGAAGGTAAATTAAAGCTTTTGCAACCTTCTGAAATTGTTCTACCCGGAGCAATTGTGAGTTAAGAATTTGATTGGAGTTTGCGTTGGCTCTCAATATGACACTCCGCTGCTATTGGTTGGTATAATTGTATAATAAAATTAATAGGATCTAGATTATGGATAATACCTTTTTAACTAGTTTCCAAAAAAGTAAGACTAAAGTTTTTGACTGGAGGGTTATTGGTTTAATCATAGCTTCACTCTTTCCAGAACCTGCAACCTCCCAGAACCGAAAAATTGATTCTTTACAGATTTTGGCGGCAACGCGCACTAATCCTGAGTATTCATATATTCTTCCTGAATTAGCTTTTGAGTATATTCTTATAGAGGACTATAAACAAGCTATCCAATATGCCGAAGAAGCCGTTCTCATAGCCCGTAGCAAAGGAGACAGTTTGCTTTTAGTTCGTTCTATTAAAGTGAAAGCTTCCGCATTACGTCGATCGGGCAAAACCGATTCAGCGCTGTTATTGTATAACGAGATCTTGCCTATATCGAAGAGAAATAATTATGACTCCGAATCTGAAGTTATTTTAAATAGCGTTGGGGGTATTTATGCCTTGGAAGCACTTTATGATAAGGCACTAGCTCATTTTTTTGAATCACTGAATTTAAGGTATAAGCATGGAAATAAGGCGGACATTAGTATTGTGTTAAATAACATAGGCCTAATCTATTATAAGCTCACGGATTATGATAAAGCGTTATCATTTTATTTAAAATCATTGCAACTGCGAAAAGAAATGAACGACAACTATGATTTAGATGTGCTTCTAATTAACATAAGTCTTTGTTATATTTATATGAATAATTTTTCAGCGGCCCGGAGCTACATTGATCAAGGACTTGCTCAATGTGGTAAACTTTGTTCAGGTTACTTAATATTAAGTTCGTCCCACAGTTCAGGTTTACTCTCGTTAAGGTTGAAAAATTTTTCTGACGCTGAAAAAAATTTATTAAAGTCTTATGCTTTGGCAAAGAAATTAGACGACGCCCGATATCAGTTAGATAATATAATTTCCTTGTCTGAAATTTATATTCAAAAAAATCAGCTGGTCTTAGCCGAAAAATACCTTAAGGAAGCTCTTGATATCATAGCACGAGATGCACATTTTAATCTTGAATTGATTGGAATATATTCGCAATTTTTCACTTTATATAATAAGTCAAAAAACTTCGAAAAGGTAGCGTACTTTCAGGATAAATACATAGCCCTGAAGGATAGCATTTTCAGTAACGAGCTTACTAATAATCTTATGAAGCTTGAAGCAGAACATCTTGAAAGAGAAAATCAAGTAAAAATTGATTTTCAAAACAGAATGCTCTCATTAAATAAAGCAGTGATTTTTCGTCAAAACATGATCAACATTTTTATAGGAATTCTAGCGCTTCTTGTCATTATCCTCGCTATTGTCTTAGCCAAGAGTAACCAGCAAAAGCGAAAAGCAAACGATATACTAGATCAAAAGGTAAAAGAAAGAACCAATCAACTCGAGTTAAGCCGAAACAGTTTGCAACTGACGCTGGAAAAACAAGACGCCTTGATGCATAAAGTATCAAGGAATATTAAGAATTCAATTGTTACAATAAAAGGCTTATGCTCTGTAGGTTTGAAGGACATCGATCATCCCAATGCCGTTGTGTACCTCACCAAGGTAAACGCAGTATCTGATGATATTTTTGAAGGGCTTAACAAAATGTATTATTCGTATGAAATTGATAATCATGAAAGATAGTGACAACAATTGGAATCCATGATTATTAAATGCAGGCGAGACTTTTTTAATTCCAAAAAAGTGAAATTCATTTGTAGGTTTTCAGGACATATGGCTTAGTTGTAGTAATTGTATTTGTTAACATCCAGTAAGAAAGTGGTGTATGATTTACATGGTTTAATTCGATACCAAATTAACTACTATTCGAGCGAGATTGATTTATAAAACTACCCGTCAAGTGCGCCGGTAGACATTGCTTGCGGACTTTAGCACGCAATGTTTCCATATTCGTCGATTTCTGTCCCATCTTTTGCCTTACAATCCTAATTTCCCATGGGCTGTCAACTGGAGTTTATTTTAGTTTGATAGATTTTGCTGAGTGAGGTGAGTGGTACTTGTGCAGTGAACCAGAATAAACGAGATCAAACCTATAAGAAACAAGTTTCTATGATTACTAGTGTTACATTCAAATGAAAAATTGGCAAGCTATGAACTGTAAAATAAAATTCTTAAAGTCTTTGCGATCGTTCCTGATTTTATTGGTGGTCCTTTTATTTGCTGACAGTGGATTATGCCAAAACCACAAAATTGATTCGCTAAAATCTTTACTTCCTGTAAAATCCAACATTAATGGTATTGACCTTCTTGTTGACCTAGCAATTGAATATGGTGAGATAGACATCAACTCAACATACGAATATGCAAATGAGGCATTTGATATAGCAAAGGAACTGGGGGATAGTTTAAGAATGGTTAAAACAGGGCGAGTAAAATCTCAGGCCCTTAAGAAACTTGGCAAAATTGAAAAGGCAATTAATTTATATAACGAAATGCTTCTAATAGCCAAAAGACACCATTATAAGGCTGAAATGAAATCTATTTTGAACGGTTTGGGGTCTTCATATTTATTTAAGGCGAACTATGATCATGCTCTAAAATTCTATTTTGAGTCGCTGAAACTACGAGAGGATGACGGCGACAAATTTGAAATTAGTGTTGTTTTAAATAATATAGGCCTAGTTCATTCTATACTCGAGGATTATGATAGAGCCATCGAGTATTATAAAGGGGCCTTAAAGCTTAGATTGGAAAGCAAAAATAATTGGGGTGTAGACATTCTATATCTCAATGTTAGTCTTTGTTATGGATTAAAAAAGGTTTTTCCCGAAGCTCGGAATTTTGCAGAACAGGGGCTTTCAACCTGTGGAAAAACATGCAGTGAAGAATCGCTTTTGCTCGGAAAGCATATTTTTGGATTAATATTTTTTGAGCAGCAAAATTTTCCTAAAGCTGAAACGGAATTTTTGCAATCTAATGAATTGTCGAAAAAAATAGGCGATCAGCGATTCTATCTGGCAAATGTTTCCTACTTGACGCGCATCTATATTTTGCGAAATCAATTTCAGTTGGCGGAAAAATATCTTAAAGAAGTTGAACTATTGATAGATTCCGGCCTTCCCTATAACGATGAAATAATTGAAATATATGCTCAGCTTATTTCATTGTATTCTAAATCCGAAAATTTTAAGAAGGTAGCATTCTACCAGAATAAGTATATAACTCTGAAAGACAGCATCTATAACAAGGAGCTTACGACGAACCTGATGAAAATCGAAGCCGATCATCTTGAAAAAGAGAACAGAGCAAAAATTGAATTTCAAAATAGAATTCTTGCGTTGAATGATCAGGTAATCCACAGTCAAAAAATTGTAAACTTTTCTGTGGGCACCATTGCTTTTCTTTTAATTATACTCGCTATTCTTTTGGCCAAGAGCAACCGTCAGAAAAGAATAGCAAATCGCCTTCTTGACGAAAAAGTTAGGGAACGGACTCAGACTTTAGTCGTGAATCGCGATGCGCTCCAGCGCGTTTGTGAAGAGCACGATGCTCTTATTCTCAAAGCATCGAGCGATATTAAAAGCTCCATTGCCACTATCAAGGGCTTGTGTTTTTTGGGCTTAAAAGGTATTGATCATCCTAATGCTGCGCAGTATTTGGGTAAAATGGATTCAGTCTCAGATCAGCTTTCGGATGTTCTGAACAAAATGTTTTATTCTTATAAACTGGGAAATCCTTCTAAATGAAGTTACATTTTCAACCGGAATTAGAAGGTTATTTAATAGTTACATTTGCACCTATGGCATCTTCTTATGGATCGCTCGATCCAGTCAAGGTAAAGCCTAAAAATTTGAAAGCTTTTGATTTAGATCAAAGCTTCCGCTGTACGCTTTGAGATTTCTATTTCTAATTTTTCTAAGGAAGTGAAGATAATTGCCATTGCATATATGTCTGTTAATAAGTTAAATTAATTTAATATTAATGTGGCGAAAAAGTAGAATTAAAGAGTAAAATAGCAAACTATGAGGATGACCTACCTTTTCAGCAAATTATCACATGCTGTAGTGATAGTATGTTTGTTTCCTTTAACGAGTATCTCACAAAGTAAAAAGATCGATTCATTAAAATCTTTACTTCCGGGTAAATCTCTTTCTAATCAGACGGATATTCTATCCGAGCTCGCATATGAATATGTTAATGTGGATTATCAGGTAAGTTTCAAATATGCCAGTGGAGCATTTGAAGTGTCTAAACAAAGTGGAGATAGCCTGAAAATCGTAAGGACAGGAAGAATCAAATCCCAGATCCTAAGGCGAATGGGAAATATAGATGCTGCTGTAACATTGTTTAATGAAATACTTCCTATAGCAAGGAGGCGGCATTATATAGATGACCTGAAAACTATTCTGAATGGCCTGGGAGTAGCCTACGTATTCCAGGCTAATTACGACAAGGCATTAAAGTGCCATTTTGAATCACTCGAATTGCGAGAAAAAAATGGAGACAAGTATGAGATAAGTAGTGCATTGCACAGTATAGGTCTAGTCTATTACAAGCTTAAAGATTATGATAAGGCTTTGCAATATTACCATCGAGTTTTGAGCTTAAGAGAGGATGCTAATCGTAAAGATGGTCTCGAGTACCTGCTAGTAAATATTAGCTTGTGCTATGCCTATACTAATAACTTTTCAGAGGCTAGAAGTTTCCTTAAAAAAGGAATAGCCGTTTGTGAGGACAATTGTGCAGAGGACTTTACATCCAATGCGCGATTCGGACTTGGCGTTATTTATTTTGGTGAACAGAACTTTCCCGAGGCGGAAACTGAATTTCTAAACTCATATAGGTTGGCTGAGAAATTAGGAGATGGAAGATTTCAACTGGATAATATAGTTTATTTGTTACAGATCTATATCAAGCTTAATAAAATGAAAATAGCAGAAAAGTATCTGCATAAGGCAGAAGTATTAATGTCTTCTAATACACCCTACAATCTCGAATTGATTAAAGTTTACTCACAGCTTTTCCAATTTTATACTAGGTTAAAAAATTTCGAAAAAGTAGCTTATTATCAAAACAATTACATAACGCTTAAAGACAGCATTTATGACGACGAGCTAACCACTAACCTCATGAAGGTAGAAGCAGAGCACCTTGAAAAAGAGAATAAGGCGAAGATTGCGTTTCAAAATATAGTTCTTGATTTGAACAAAGAGGTGATTTTACGCCAGAGATTTTTAAATGTATTTATTGGAATTATTGCCATATTGTTAATTGTGCTCACACTAGTATTGCTAAAAAGCAATCGACAAAAGCGGATGGTGAATCATCTGCTTGACGAAAAAGTGAAAGAGCGAACCCGTGACCTGGAATTAAATCGTGATGCTTTGCAGCGTGCGTGTGAAGCAAGGGATGCCCTGCTACATAAAACGTCATCGGATATTAACAACTCACTTGCTACTTTAAAAGGTCTGTACATGGTAGGATTAAAGGACGTGGATGATCCGCGTGCCCGTCAGTATTTCGATAAAATGAATACTGCTTCCGATAATTTTTCAGTTATTCTTCGCAATCTTCATTTAACAAAATTGGAGATTTAGATTTATTTCATAAGCATCTGATTTGTCAAACAATTAAACAGACGCATCTAACGGTGCAGCTCCAAAAAATCTTGAGCGGTACTATTTCACCGGGAGGTAATTTGGCCAATGAAACTGATCATCCGTAAATGCCAAAGATTGATTGTATCGTCCGTCCTTGCACGATCATGAGATGGGTTGGGAAAGACGCTGATTGAATCACCTTTTCAAGACTAAATTTTTGATTCTCCTATTTTAAATTGGAAGAGATCAGACGCTTTAGTTAGTTTTGCGCCATGAATTTTGGCGCTTTAGAGAAAAGCCTGGAAGGCGAATTTTTTACCGATGAAACGACCCGCAAAGTATATGCTACGGATGCCTCGGCCTATCGGGAAGTTCCAAAAGCGGTAGCCATTCCCAAGACGGAAGGAGATATTGAAAAGCTTATTCGTTTTGCCCGCGAAAATAAAACGTCCATTATTCCCCGTACAGCCGGAACATCGTTAGCAGGCCAAGTAGTCGGAGGGGGGATTGTCGTAGATGTCTCTAAGTATTTTAATAAAATAATTGAATTGAATGAAAAGGAAGGATGGGCCCTGGTACAACCTGGTATCATCAGAGATGATCTTAATCACTACCTGAGACCTTTCGGATTTTTATTTGCTCCCGAAACTTCCACGGCCAATCGCGCCATGATCGGCGGAATGATCGGCAACAATTCATGCGGATCAAATTCGGTGGTCTATGGTAGTACACGCGAACACCTCCTGGAAGTGAACGCAATCCTTTCCGATGGCAGTAAAGCATGGTTTGGCCCCATGGCTGTCGAAGAATTTTCTGCAAAGGCAAACGGCAATGGAGAAACCTTAGAGCTGAAATTGTACGGCCATATCAAAGAAATTCTTTCCGATCTGAAAAACATTTCAGCAATAGAAAGAGAATTTCCAAAGGCTTCCATACCCAGAAGAAACACTGGGTATGCCATTGATATGCTGGCAAGGATGCAACCGTTTAATCCGCGTGGAGAACGTTTCAATTTCAGCAGTCTTATTGCCGGGTCAGAGGGCACGCTTGCTTTTGTTACTTCAGCGAAAATAAAGCTGACACCGCTCGATCCTCCCTACAAAAAACTGGTGTGCATACATTGCAACAGCATCGACGAATCCCTTCGGGCGAACCTAGTCGCGCTCCAACACAATCCCTCAGCCGTTGAGTTGATGGACCATTACGTATTTGAAGCAACTAAAAGAAATCGCGGCCAGATTGAAAATCGTTTCTTCATCGAAGGCGATCCGCAGGCGATACTTGTTACTGAACTCACCCGCACCACCGAGGAATCGGTCGACGCGGATGCAAGAGCATTGATCGCCGATTTGATGGGAAAAGGGCTCGGTTATTCTTATCCTATCGTAAGCGGCGATAACATTAAAAAAGTTTGGAATCTTAGAAAGGCGGGCTTGGGATTACTATCGAATGTGCCCGGCGATGAAAAACCGGTGCCTGTTATTGAAGACACTGCTGTTGATGTCAACGACCTTCCAGCCTACATAGCGGATATCAATACGTTGCTGAAGAAGCATGGATTGTACAGCGTTCATTATGCCCATGCAGGTTCGGGAGAAATACATCTCAGGCCCTACATCGATCTGAAGACTTCGGAAGGTGTTAAACTCTTCCGTACCATGGCAGAAGAAACGGCTGCGCTGGTTAAAAAATACGATGGATCCCTATCGGGCGAACATGGTGATGGCCGATTGCGCGGAGAGTTTATTCCAAAGATGATTGGTTCACACAACTATGAACTGATCAAAGGACTGAAAAATGTCTGGGATCCCAATCATATTTTTAATCCGGGCAAGATCGTAGAGACACCTCCCATGGATACTTTTCTACGCTACGAAAAGAATCAGGTCACAAAGGAGTTCGACACGATTCTTGATTTTTCTGAAACCATGGGCATTCTCCGGACTGCCGAGCAGTGTAACGGATCGGGTGATTGCCGGAAATCAGAAATAAGCGGAGGCACGATGTGTCCCAGCTACATGGCTACGCGCAACGAGAAAGACACCACCCGCGCGCGTGCCAATATGCTTCGTGAGATGATCACGCGTTCCGATAAAGTCAACCCCTTTGCTCACGAAGAGATCAAGGACGTCATGGATCTGTGCCTGAGTTGTAAGGGATGCAAATCGGAATGTCCTTCCAATGTTGATCTGGGTAAACTAAAACAGGAATGGCAGTATCAATACTACAAAGAGAAAGGTATACCGTTCCGGTCAAGATTAATTGGAAATTTCGCTGCTGGAATGAGGCTTGCTTCTTTATTTCCGTGGGGTTACCGGGCTGTTTTCGGAAACAAAGTTACGGGCTCGATTGCCAAGAATATAATGGGTTTTGCTTTGGATAGAAGCATGCCTCATCTTTCAAGAGTGTCTTGGAAGAAGTGGTTTGAAAAATCTTTTAAACCCACTTCTAAAAATCCAACAAAGTCGGTGTATCTGTTTATGGATGAGCTTTTAAATTTTAATGAAGCCGAAATAGGGATCACCACCATCAAGCTACTCGACAAGCTGGGCTATGGAATAAAATTCCTTCCACATTATGAATCGGGTCGAAGTTTTCTTTCGAAAGGAATGTTGGAAGAGGCACGCGACCTCGCTCGTAAAAATGTCGATTTATATAAAGATGTAATTACAGCAAGTACCCCATTGGTAGGAGTAGAACCGTCTGCAATTCTTACGTTCAGAGATGAGTACCCTGACTTATTACGAGGCTCGGAAAAAGAGAATGCAAAAAAAATTGCCGCACATACTTTTATGATTGAGGAGTTTTTGTCGAAAGAGCTTGAGGACGGGAAAATAGATTTAAGCTTATTTAAGGAACAAAAGGCGGTCATAAAACTTCACGGTCACTGTCAGCAAAAGGCGCTTTCATCTTTAACACCGGTAAAGAGAATTTTGACCCGGATGGGAAATAACGAAGTCCACCTGATACCTTCCGGATGTTGTGGTATGGCCGGATCATTTGGCTACGAGAAGGAACACTATGAATTATCAATGAAAATCGGCGAATTAGTTCTTTTTCCAACCGTCAGAAAACAACCTGAAAATGTAATCATTGCAGCAGCAGGCACGAGCTGTCGTCATCAAATCAAAGATGGAACCGGGAGAAAAGCGTTGCATCCCGTAGAGATTATCTGGAACAGCTTGAGCAATGGGCAATGAGTAATGAGCAATGGGCAATTTTCCAATTTTTCAATTTTTCAATCTTACAATTTCACAATCTCTCAGTCTCAGCCTCTGTGTCTCTTTTTCAAAATCTCCATCACGTCGGTTAACGAAAATCCCTTTGCAGTTAGAAGGACGAGGTAGTGGTACATGAGGTCGGAAGCTTCATTGAGAAAAAGGTCTTTATTGTCGTCCTTAGATTCAATAATAAGTTCAACGGCCTCTTCGCCAACTTTTTGTGCTACTTTATTGATGCCTGCTTCAAAAAGACTTGTCGTGTAAGAACCTTTTGTGGGGTTTTCTTTTCTTTCTTTAATGACTGCTTCGAGTGATGTTAAATCCCAGCGTTCATTCTTTTCATTGAAGCAGGTATCTGCACCCGTATGACAAACCGGTCCAACGGGATTAGCCTTGATCAATAACGTATCCTGATCGCAATCAATTAAAATATCTACAACCTCCAGGAAATTTCCTGACGTTTCGCCCTTTGTCCAAAGGCGTTGCTTACTGCGACTGAAGAATGTCACTCGTTTTTCCTGAACTGTTTTTTTATACGCGTCATCATTCATGAATCCAAGCATCAGGACATGGTGAGTTTTAGCATCTTGCACAACGCAAGGTATGAGTCCATCGAGTTTTGAAAAGTCTATGTTCAAGGTTGTTTGAGGTTTCATGTTTGAGGGGTAGGTTCGAAGTTTGAGGTTTAAAGTTGTGCTTCAGTTTCGAGTTTTGAGTTTCGAGTTTCAGGCTTGTAGTGGTGTAGCTTCGAGCCCAAGCTGTAAGCTGTGTGCTGTAAGCTGAAAGCTTTTACAACCGCATCGTAATATTCTTTTGATGCAGAAATGATTTTAGATCTGGTATTTTTATTTCTCCGAAGTGAAAGATGCTGGCGGCTAAGGCTGCGTCTGCTTTGCCCAGAACAAAAGCATCAATGAAATGCTCCATGGATCCGGCACCACCGGAAGCAATTACCGGGATGTTCAACATTTGGTGAAGTTTAAAAAGCGGATCATTGGCGAAGCCGTTTTTTGTACCGTCGTGATCCATACTGGTAAATAAAATTTCACCGGCTCCTCGTTCCTGTCCTTCTTTTGCCCAGGTAAAGAGTTTTTTTTCAGTCGGTTGTTTACCACCGTGCGTATGGACTGTCCATTGATTGTCAATTTTACGTGCATCAATTGCCAACACAATACATTGCGCTCCGAACGCACGCGATAGTTCGTCGATAAGTTGTGGATTTTTAACCGCTGAAGAATTTACACTCACCTTATCAGCACCTGCTTCCAGTAACGGTGCGACATCCGCTACGGAGCTGATTCCCCCGCCCACCGTGAATGGTATGTTGATATGCCTGGCAATGTCCTTTACTAAATGAGCAAATGTTTTACGTTTCTCATTCGTAGCGGAGATATCGAGGAATACCAATTCATCCGCTCCTTGTTGAGCGTACAAGGCTCCTAATTCCACTGGATCTCCTGCATCACGAATGTTGATGAAGTTTATACCTTTTACGGTACGTCCGTCTTTTATGTCGAGGCACGGGATTATTCTTTTTGTCAACACAGAGATTGTAGATTTTAGATTTTAGATTGACGATTGGGTAGTTTCTTATTTCTCGCAGTGTTAATGGATGCGACTATTATCGACAGTAATTCGTTGGCTTCTTTCTTTAAGGGACTTAAACTTTCTTTTCGAGAGGTGTCAAGTTCTTCGATGAGTTCCATAAAACAGATTGACTCATCCGCTTCTTCCTCCACAATTTTTAATTTATTTATGAAGTCCGCCAGTGATTTAGCTCTGCAAGCCGCTCTGTAGTTTGCACCCACAGAGCTCGAACACCTTATAAGTTGTCTTGAGAAAGTAATTAAGGAAAGGCGCGGAGGCAGATCCTCGCATAGCTTAGCAATCTCAATGGCGAATTTCTTTGTTCTTACTTTAAGCATTTCTGAATTCATAAATTTTATTTATAACTGCTAACGTTCCTAAATCTTCACATTTTCTTAATACAGTCAATCTACAATCGTCACTCTAAAATCTAAAATCAAAGTTTGGCAAGCTCCTCCAAACTAATTCTTCCTTCATAAATCGCTTTCCCCACAATCGCTCCATCCACACCAATCTGTTCTAATTCTATTAAATCATCTAAGCAACTTACGCCCCCACTTGCCACGAGATTTAATTGAGGAAAGCTCAAAAGTATTTTCGTATACAATTCAACGTTTGGCCCAGTCAACATTCCATCGGTGCTTATGTCCGTACAGGTTACGTATTCAACTCCCTTTTGAATGTAGTCTTTCAGAAATGCAGTGATCGGAATTGAAGAGTCCTCCTGCCAGCCACTGATGGCAATCATTTCATTTTTTACGTCAGCACTGAGAATGATTTTTTCGCGACCAAACAGTTCAATCCATTCACCGATTTTTAATGGCTGTGTAACGGCGATGCTCCCAATGTTAACCTGCTTTATGCCCAAATCAAAAAGCTGTTTAACTTCTTCATCCGTTTTGATACCTCCTCCAAAATCCACGTTCAGCTTTGTATGCGTTGTTAAGCTTTCCACAACTTTCCAGTTTACTACCTTTCCCGCTTTTGCGCCATCCAGATCAATCAGGTGTAAATAACTTAATCCTGCATCTTCAAATTCCTTAGCAACTTCCAATGGATTTTCATTGTATATTTTCTTTTGATCATAATCACCTTGGGTGAGACGAACACATTTTCCATCGATGATGTCTATGGCGGGGATAATTCTCATGGTATGTTCAATTTTTAAGTTTTAAATTAAATATGTGCGGGTTATAATTTCAAAAATGAATTTAAAACAAGCTCGCCTGTTGCCGCTGACTTTTCAGGGTGAAATTGCACAGCATAAAAATTGTTCCGATGCATCGCTGCGCTGAATGGAATGATATAGTCCGTTATGGCTGACGAAAATTTATTTACAGGTACATAATAGCTATGAACAAAGTAAGCAAACTTTGATTCAATAGACCGATCAAGCCAACTGTTTGTGAGGGATAAGTTGTTCCAACCCATGTGTGGTACCTTCATATCTCCTTGTGGAATGAAGCATTTAACCGTCTCCGCAAAAATCCCAAGACATTCGGTATTGTTTTCTTCTGAGTGTTTACACATGAGTTGCATGCCTAAGCAAATTCCTAACACGGGTTGTTTGAGAGAAACAATCAGCTTATCGAGCTTCTTACTCCGCAAGTAATTCATGGTCGTACTGGCTTCACCTACTCCTGGAAAAATAACCTTATCCGCTTTTTGGATCTCCTCCACATTATCAGTAATCGAAAAATCTATTCCGAGCCGCTCTAAGGCAAAAGAGACTGATTGAATGTTTCCGGCGTTGTATTTTATTATTACTAATTTCATAAGTGTAAAGTACAAAGTACGAATTACGAGGTACGAGCGTTAATTCTTGCCGTTTTCAATGATTGTACAGTAATTGCTAAAAGTTCGTTAGATTCTTTAATTAGGGCATTGATTTGAACTTTATTATCTGGATTAAAATGTTCGATCAACTCCAAAAAATAGATTGATTCATCCAACTCCTCTTCAACAATCTTAAGTTTATTAACAAAATCAGCCGTTGATTTTCCCCTGCAAGCTGATCTGTAATTTGTGCCTGGCGAACTAGATGACCTAATTAATTGATTTGAATACGCCGTGTTAATAATACTTCTCGGGAGTGATTGAATCAACACACCGGTTTCAATCGCAAATTTTTTGTAACGATTCTTTAAATCTTGCATAACATTATTGTTTAGTGTATACTCCCGTACCTTGTAATTCGTATCTCGTACCTTTTTAAATAATCCCCTTCGTCGTCGGTAGCAAATTCCCTTCCTTCTTAACTGCCATCTTAATGGCCTTGGCAAAAGCTTTAAAGATCGCCTCTATCTTATGATGTTCATTGGTGCCTTCCGCTTTGATGTTGAGATTACATTTTGCCGTATCAGAAAATGATTTAAAGAAATGATAAAACATTTCCGTCGGCATTTCTCCAATTTTTTCTCTTTTGAATTCAGCTTCCCAAACCAACCAGGGTCTTCCTCCAAAGTCAATTGCTACTTGTGCAAGGCAATCGTCCATGGGAAGACAAAAACCATATCGTTCTATACCCCGCTTGTCTCCTAAGGCTTTAAGGAATGCCTCTCCCAATGCCAAGGCTGTATCTTCGATGGTATGATGCTCGTCGATATGCAAATCTCCTTTTACCTGTATCGTTAGATCAATGTTGCCATGCCTGGAAAGTTGATCGAGCATATGGTCAAAGAACGCTAATCCGGTTGTGACCATTGATTCACCTTGTCCATTAAGGTTGATATCTATTTTGATATCTGTCTCCTTTGTCATTCGCACAACGGATGCCTTACGCTCAGGGCTTGTCAGGAATTTATAGATGGCGTTCCAATCCGTTGTTACCAATGCACAATAAGTTTGCAAATCTTTTTCATGGATTGCATCCATAAGATTTCCGTCATTGATCAATATTCCTTTTGCGCCCAGGTTCTTTGCCAGTTCAACATCGGTAACACGGTCGCCAATGACATAGGAGTTTTTGAGGTCGTAGTCGCCTGTGAAATATTGCGTCAACATTCCTGTCCCTGGTTTTCGGGTAGGTTTGTTTTCATTTGGAAAGGATCGATCAATAAATACGTCTGAGAATTGTATTCCTTCATTTTCAAACGCCTTCATTACTTTATTGTGTGCAGGCCAAAAAGTGCCTTCCGGAAAACTTGAAGTGCCGAGGCCATCCTGGTTGGTCACCATCACCAATTCAAAATCGGTTTCTGCGGCAATTTTAGAAAGCCATGAAAATACGCCGGGATAAAATTCCAATTTCTCGAGACTATCAATCTGTTGGTCGGCTGGTTCTATAATTAGGGTGCCGTCGCGATCGATGAACAATACTTTTTTCATATCTTTTGTAATGCAGTGATGAGATTTCTATTTTCCTCGGGTGTGCCTATTGTTATCCGAATGCAGTTGTTGCAAAGTGTTACTTTCGATCGATCTCGCACGATAATATTTTTATCCATGAGGTATTTATACGTGGCAGGGGCATCCTTGACTTTAACCAGCAGAAAATTCGCTTCCGACGGATAGACTTGTTCCGTAATTGAAAGTCGTTCAAGGTCGTTAGCCAATAGGGTACGTTGTTGAAGAATTTCACGAACAGCAGCATCTTTTTTATCTACAGTCTGTAAAGCGTTTAGCGCGATTTCCTGCGTTTGGATGTTTACATTGTATGGATATTTAATTTTATTTAGGATACGTATTATTTCTTCTGAGGCGAATGCCATACCCAACCTCAATCCTGCCAGTCCCCACGCTTTCGAAAAGGTCTGTAACACGATTAAATTGGAATAGGAGGGAAGCAATTGAACAAAACTTTCGCTGTTAGTAAAATCAATGTATGCCTCGTCAATCACGACAATTCCTGAAAATTGATTCAACACATTTAATATCTTATCGCGGCTTAGCAAATTTGCAGTCGGGTTATTGGGACTGCATAAAAAAATAATCTTGGTATCGCTGGTCAGTGCATTCAGGAGCGCATCAAGATCAAGGTCGAAATCCTTTGTCAATTCCACTTTGACAATCGACGCAGCATTTAGCTCGGCACAAACCGAATACATTCCATAGGTAGGCTCTGTGATTAAAATGGATTCTTTATAAGGTTCACAAAATCCGCGAATCACTAAGTCAATGGCTTCATCACTTCCATTACCCAGGAAGATCTGCTCAGGTTTTACATTTTTGATCTCAGCAAGTTTTTCCTTAACCTTCCATTGCAGGGGGTCGGGATAACGGTTATAAGGGGAAGGATACGGATTCTCGTTTGCATCAAGAAATATTTCCGCTTCTCCTTTGAATTCATCGCGGGCAGAGGAGTAGGGCTTCATGTTAAGTACGTTCTTTCGCACTAGCTTTTTTATATCTGTAGCAATTTCCTTTTTACCCATGTCATTCCTGTTTGCCATCATTTTACAATGAAGGGACCTATTTTTTCAAACTGTCTAATCTAACTTTAACGGCCATCTTATGTCCTATGAGCTGCTCCGCTTCAGCCATTTGTTCAACAACCGGTCCAAGCGTTTTAATTCCCTGCTCCGTTAACCTCTGAAACGTTATGTGTTTCATAAAGCTCTCCAGCGCAACACCTGCAAATGCTTTAGCGTATCCGTTGGTTGGTAAAGTGTGATTCGTGCCTGATGCGTAATCACCCATGGCTTCCGGCGAATAATCACCAAGGAAAATCGAGCCTGCATTTATGATTTCCTCTGCGATCTCTTCGTTATTGCTGGTATTTATGATAAGGTGCTCAGGGGCATATTCGTTAACAAAGGCGATGGCATTTTTTAGATTCTCCATGAGAATCACCCGACTATTAACAAGCGCTTTCTCAGCAATGGCTTTGCGTGGCAAGTCATTCAGTTGTTTCGCGATTTCTGCCTGGATCGGGGCCACCAGCGATTCTTTGTTAACTACCAATATCACCTGGCTATCTTCACCATGTTCCGCTTGTGATAATAGGTCAGCGGCGACAAATGCTGCATTCGAAGATTCGTCTGCCATAATAAGGACTTCGGAAGGACCTGCTGGCATATCGATCGCCACGCCTTCTTCCGTTATCAGTTGCTTCGCCTTGGTTACATATTGATTTCCAGGACCAAATATTTTGTAGACTTTTGGTATGCTTTGAGTTCCATAAGCCATCGCTGCAATTGCCTGAGCGCCTCCTACTTTAAAGATCTTGGTTACGCCTACAAGCTGGGCAGTAAAAAGAATAGCAGCATTAATTTTTCCAGATGTATCGGGCGGGGTACACAACACCACTTCACGACATCCTGCGAGCTTTGCTGGGATACCCAGCATCAGAACGGTGGAAAATAGAGGTGCTGAACCCCCGGGAATGTAAATTCCTACTTTGTCAATAGCGACAGACTTTCGCCAGCAAAATACACCCGGAGTGGTTTCAATGTGCAGCGGTTCTCTTTTTTGGGCTGCATGGAATTTTTCGATATTAGAAGCCGCCGTACGAATCGAATTTTTCAATTCTTCTGGAATGGATTTTACTGCGTCCTGTATTTCTTCCGTCGTAACTCTAAAATCTTCAATAGACACTTTGTCGAATTGCAATGTCAACTCTCGTAAGGCACTATCTCCCGATTTCTTAACACGGTTCAGAAGGTTGCGTACCGCACTCTCCAGAAATTCCAATCCCAATTGCGGACGTTGGGCTAACTCAGGCCAGGTTTCTTTGGGAGGATTGTTGAATATTTTCATTTCTTTGAGAGTGTTGAAGTGTTGAAGTTCGAAGTGTTGGAGTTAAGGTACCTCAGCGCGTTTAGGTGCTTAAGTGTTTGTGTGTTTAAGGAGTGTGAAGCATATTAGTTGATGCGTGTTAAAAATTTTTATACGATCATTTTTTCGATGGGGATAACTAATATTCCTTCTGCGCCGCATTCGCGGAGAAGATCGATTTTTTCCCAAAAATCGTTTTCATCTACGACGGAATGAAGGGAGCTCCAGCCTTCGCGCGCCAGGGGTACAATCGTTGGGCTTTTCATTCCCGGAATCACATTGGTTATTTTTTCAATGGCGCTGTCCGGACAATTCATTAAAATGTATTTGTTGTTTTTGGCTTTTTTAACGGCTTCGATCCGGAATAAAAGTTTATCAAGTATTTTCTGCTTGGCAGGTTCAAGATCCGGATTGGCGATTATCACTGCTTCTGAATCCAGAACGGTCTCAACTTCTTTTAATCCATTGCTAAGAAGGGTGCTGCCTGTGCTGACCAGATCACAGATTGCATCTGCTAACCCTATGCCTGGAGCAATTTCTACCGAACCGCTAATTTCGTGAATGCCGGCAGTCACGTTATTTTTTAGAAGAAATGCCTTTACAATGTTTGGATAGGAGGTAGCAATATTTTTTCCGTTTAAAAATTGAACGCCGGTATAATTTTCTGCCCGGGGTACGGCAATCGATAAACGACACCGGGCAAAATCAAGTCGTTTTACAATTTGATTTTTCTTCTGCTTTTCAACGACAATGTTTTCGCCGACTACACCGATATCAGCCACTTTATCTTCAACATATTGAGGTATATCGTCATCCCGGAGAAAAAGTACCTCCACGGGAAAATTTCGGGCCTGAGCCTTCAGTTGGTCTTTTCCATTGCTAAAAGATAGCCCGCTTTCTTTTAACAGTGCCAGCGAACCTTCCTGAAGTCGTCCGGATTTTTGAATTGCAATTCGAAGAAGTGTGTCCATTACTCTATACCTTAGTTAAATTTCTATTCACTTATTTATTTGTCCGCGCTCATCAACTATTTCCAAACCGACAATGACTTCATTGAAGTCTACCTTCCGCAGAAGCTCCCAACTGTTAGGGAAGGACTGCCAACAAAAAAGGCTTGTCACAAGTCGCGACAAGCCTTTTTAAATCTTTTTATTATCAGATCAAAACATAGCTTTGCCACGCATGCAAATTACATGATGATGGTGGTGCAAGCTTATGTTATATATTTTGTTCATTGCTTTAATGGGTACAAATAAAATCAAATGGTTTTAAATTCTCAAAATTTACTTCATAAAAACATAAGAAAAGGTAAAATTACCAGGATGACAATAGAATTAAGGCCCATATTATCTTGTTTGACAGAGCAGATGAAGAAATTACTCTGGATAACGGGTATTATGTTAACCTCCTGCATGGACAGCAAGGAAACAAAGCTACAACGTTTTCTGCTTCAAAGTAACGATATGGTAAAGAAGCAGAATATGGGTCAAGCCGAACGTTTTCTCCTGGAAGCGATTAAACTTGATTCCTGTTTTGCCGACGCCTGGAATAATCTGGGTACGCTTTATTTCGATCAAACGAAGTATGAAGAGGCGCTGGAATATTACGATAAAGCGGTGCATTGTAAACCTGGTTTTGTTGATGGTTATTTTAACCGCGCCAACACTGCCTATGAACTAAAAGAATACTATCGTGCATTAAAAGACTTGGAAACGGTTCAAAAAAATACACCGGATACATCTACAGTCTATTTTTTACAAGGATTGATTTATACACGCCTTCGGAAATTTGATGATGCAGCAAGTTCTTTTAGGAAAGCCCAGTCATTAACTGATACCAACGCTGAAATTTTAGTAAACCTGGGTACCGTTCAATATTATAAGAAGCAATTCGACAGCGCCCGATATTACTTGCAGCGTTCGATTGAAATCGACCCGGATGAAGCAAATGCATTCAACGCCTTGGCTATGGTGGAAGTGGAGGAAAAAAATTATAACAAAGCAAATGACTTGTTATCCAAAGCACTCTCACTTCAACCTGATGATCCGTATTTTTTAAATAACAGGGGTTACATTTCTCTTTTGACCAATCAGCCTGAGAAAGCAAAGGAGGATATTGACCGTAGCATAACGCTTGACCCATACAATGGATGGGCATACCGTAACAAAGGTGTCTATTATTTATTGCTGGAAAAATACGACGACGCTATTCGATTATTAAAAAGGGCCGAATCGGACGATCCATTTATAGAAAAAGTTTATTTCTATTTAGGCGAAGTGTATTTTAAACGTGGTGAAAAATCGCAAGCATGTGCGTATTACTCCAAAGCATTGGAGCGCAATGAAATTGCTGACAAAGAGTACGGGTTAAAATGTGACTAATGTCTCGGTGAGGTTGTTAAATGACTAGTGCGGTTGTAATCAGTAAGAGATAATCAGTAATACACCAATTACCGATTACCGATCACCGCTTACCTCTTACCTCTTACCGATTCCTAGGAACTTTGTTGAGTTGAATTGGTTTACATCATAGCTTTCTAAATGTAAATAAAAATGTATTCCTCTCTTGTCGCGAATCTTATTCAAAGATTAAAATTTGAGCTACCCTCAGCGTTGGCCCACGATCCGCTTCGTGCAATACCCGTTGGCCCAATCATACCAAAATTTAATAGTAGCGTCCCGCCAAGGCCCGGGAGTGTGTTGATATTATTGTATGAGGAAGATGGAGAGATTAAGTTTCCCTTGATCAAACGTCCCGATTACATTGGCGCGCATGGTGGACAAATTAGTTTACCAGGTGGTAAAACTGAGCCGGGCGAGGACTCCATTCAGACTGCGTTGCGTGAGACTCATGAAGAAATAGGAATTCCAGGTGAGCAGATTAATGTTTTAGGAAGACTCAGTGAATTTCATGTGATCCCTAGTAATTTTATGATAACTCCTGTTGTTGCAAGCTTAACGAGTGGACCTGTTTTTATTCCGGACCCTTACGAAGTTTCCAAAATTATTCACGGCGACATCCGTAACTTAATAAAGGATGATGCTGTGATCACCAAAGAAATTCTCGCCGCAGGAACCTACAGGATGCAAGCCCCTCACTTCGAAATTGAAGGTGAAGTCGTCTGGGGCGCCACCGCCATGATGCTTAACGAATTCCGCCTGATCCTACGGGAGATTCTCTAGGTTAGTTTAGAGTTTCGAGTCTCGAGTCTCGAGTTTAGAGTTACGCCGTTTAGATAACGATTTAGGACTCACAGTTTCGGGAAGCTGTCTAGGTAGCGATCTCGAAACTCAAAACTCGAAACTCAAAACTCTAAACTGTTTAGCCGCTGATCTTCCCAGATACCCTCGCCGCGTATGCTTCAAGTTTTCCTACCTCCTGATCAATCATCCACAGACCAACACCTTCTTCACCGATGATGTCGAATATTTCTACTGCTCTGCGGGCAAGAGTTTCCTCCTCGCGTTGTTCATTTACGTACCATTGCAGGAAGTTGAATGTTGCAAAGTCTTTTATTTGCAAACACAAGTCAACAATGTTATTGATGGATTTTGTGACTTCAATCTCATGATTTAAAACCGATTCGAAAACTTCGCGCAACGTATTAAATGTATGCTGGATCCCTGCAATTTCTGGCTGAAGAGCATGCCCTCCTGCTGCGTTCACATAGCGGAACAATTTTAACATATGCATGCGCTCTTCTTCCGAATGTTTGTATAAAAATTCGGCGGATACTTCATAGCCTTGAGTATCACACCAGGAAGCCATCGAAAGATAAGCTGCGGAAGATTTTCCCTCCATTACAATCTGCTTATTTAGCATGTCTTCAATTTCCGTGGTAATGGAACGGGCTGGTGTATAGGTTTGCTTTTTCATATTTGAATTTTCTTAAAGGTATGTAAAACCGGCTTATTTGGCGATTTCTATATCACTTGTTATTTGGATTAATTCTAAATAAAAGATAGACTTGCAGTTGAATGTCTGTGCAAAGTCTCATAAGAATCCTGATTGCTGATAAACAACCTCTTACTGCGGTAGGTCTCGAAACCTTTTTAACTGATATACAAGGGCTTACAGTTCTCGGCAAAGTGGCGCAAGGTGAAAATCTCGGGAACGTAATGGAGGAACACCAGCCAGATCTGCTTATCGTTGACTATAATATCCCGGGGTATATCGGCTTAGATGATATTAGAAATGCGCTTACAAGGTCAGTTAAAACCAATGTTCTTATCCTATCTTCTGATAATAACAAGGCTAGTATACTAGATGCGCTTCAGCTTGGCGCTAAAGGTTACATTACGAAAGAATGCAGTTTAGAAGAGGTCGCCATGGCAGTGCAATCAACGTCCAGGGGCGAAAAATTCTTTTGCCATAAGATCCTGGATATTATTATGGAAAAGCATTTTAATACAGAACCGGAAAATTGTGAGCCAACGATACTGACCACCCGTGAGACGGAAATCCTCAAGTTACTGGCCAACGGACAATCTACTCAAACTATTGCGGACGGTTTACATTTAAGTCCTCATACCGTGCAGACCCATCGGAAAAGCATTATCAAAAAATTAAACATTAAATCGCCTACCGAATTTGTCATCTATGCGATGGACCTCGGCTTGATAAAGTTCAAATAGCATTAGGTGTTTCGAGTTTTTAGTTTCGAGTTTCGAGTTACTGTCTGAACACGCTGCACCTCTCTGAAATTTGAATAGGATGCCCCGGAAAATTCTAACATTAATTTCGAGCCTCAAGCGTTGAGACTACCACTCGAAACCAGAAACTTTAAACTCGAAACTGATCTACACACCTCGAACTTTATCCGATTTTTGTACATTTGTTCCAACAAAGTTCTTTGACTCATTAAACATCATAGCCGTTGCTGGTTTCCCTTTGTTGGGAATTAATAAGGAACCGTGTGTAAATCACGGGCTGTCGCGCAACTGTAATCTCGTCCTTTCTAAAAAATTTAGAGAGGGAACTTTCACTCAAAAAGCCATTGTGGTGCTCGCACCACGAGAAGGTGAATGAAAGTCGGGAAAGCCAGGAGACTTGCCTACAACGCATTTGACATTGCTTTCGCGAAATTGAAGTAAATGTCAGGCATTGAATACCAACCTTTCGGACTTCGGTTTCGATATTTTCATTCCTGACTTATTTTTTTCGCGTTCGCATTCTGTTTAGCTTCTAAGAGCTTGTTAGTAAATCTATGTTTCATTTAAAAAGCAAACTAACATGCTTACACACAACCTCGGCTACCCGCGAATTGGTAGTCATCGTGAATTAAAGAAGGCCTGCGAATTGTATTGGTCAGGAAAAACTACCATGAAGAATTTATTTCAGGTAGGAAGAAACTTGCGCCTGGAGAATTGGCGACTACAAAAGGAAGCAGGTATTGATCTGGTGCCCTCCAATGATTTTTCGTTTTACGATCATGTATTGGATATGTCACTGATGGTAGGGGCGATCCCACATCGTTATCATGAAGTAATTTTAAACAAGAAGAACTCAGAACTTGATCTTTATTTTGCTATGGCGCGCGGTTATCAGAAAGATGGTCTTGACATAACAGCCATGGAAATGACAAAATGGTTTGATACGAATTACCACTATTTGGTTCCGGAATTTCATCGCGACCAAACCTTCAAATTATTTTCAACAAAAGTGATCGATGAGTTTTACGAAGCAAGGGAATCGGGTATAGTGACTAAGCCTGTGTTACTTGGGCCTGTTTCATACCTGTTACTTGGAAAGGAAAAGGAAGAGGGTTTCGACCGTATTGATTTAATAAAAAATATTTTACCTGCATACATCGAAATAATACGGAAGTTATACACGCTGAATGCCCCGTGGATACAATTCGATGAACCTTTTCTGACTACAGATTTAACGGAGAAAGAAAAGAAGGCGTTTCGTTATACTTATACAGAAATAAAAAAAGAATTCCCATCGCTCAAAACGTTGGTGACGACCTATTTTGGAAAGATCGGTGATAATCTTTCTCTCGCTGCGTCACTTCCTGTAAATGCTTTGCATATTGATTTGGTTCGAGGTGCGGGACAACTCGAGGAGGTGTTAGCTGTGCTTCCGGATAATATGATACTTTCGCTAGGCGTAGTCGATGGCAGAAATATCTGGAAGAATGATTTTACAAAATCTTTGGAATCAATTTATCGGGCCGTGTCGAAATTAAAGGAAGACCGCGTCATGATAGCTCCTTCATGTTCTTTACTACACACTCCATGCGATCTTGATTTGGAAACCAATGACCATATTCTCCTTCCGGAGATGAAGGACTGGATGGCTTTTGCAAAGCAGAAAATTAATGAAGTTGTTTCCTTGAAAAGATTAGCGTCATCTTCAGTTATAGAAGAGGATCGAATTCTTTTGACAGAAAATAAGAAAGCAATTGAAAGCAGAAAAACATCTTTACGAATCCATCAACCTGAAGTTAAAAAACGAATGGCAGGTGTAACAGCCGCGGATGCACAACGTAAGAGCAGTTTTCCACATCGACAACAAAAGCAGCATCAGACTTTAAAACTTCCTTTGTTCCCTACAACTTCAATCGGTTCATTTCCTCAAACCGACGAGGTCCGAGGTTGGAGAGCCAAATTTAAAAAAGGGGAATTGTTAGAGGCTCAGTATAATGCTCTACTTCAGAAAGAAACCGAAAAGGCTATTCGATGGCAGGAAGAAATTGGAATTGATGTCCTCGTTCACGGGGAATTCGAACGGAATGATATGGTCGAATATTTTGGTGAACAACTTGAAGGATTTGTCTTTTCTAAAAACGGATGGGTACAAAGCTACGGCTAGCGATGCGTTAAACCTCCTATCATTTATGGGGATGTTTCCCGTCCAAAGCCGATGACAGTAGGATGGACAAATTTTGCTCAGTCTCTAACCAGTAAACCTATGAAGGGCATGCTTACCGGACCAGTTACCATTTTGCAATGGTCCTTTGTTCGTGATGATCAACCAAGAAAAGATACTTGTTTGCAATTAGCCTTTGCCATCCGGGACGAAGTATGTGACCTTGAAAAAGCAAACATCAAAATTATTCAGATTGATGAACCTGCTATTCGTGAAGGATTGCCCTTACGAAAAGCGGATTGGAAGAATTATTTGGATTGGGCTGTGAAAGCATTCAAGATTTCATCCAGCGGTGTTGAAGATGAAACACAGATCCATACGCACATGTGCTATGCTGAATTTAATGACATCATTCAAAGCATTGCTGATATGGATGCCGATGTTATTACAATTGAGACCTCACGGTCACAAATGGAATTGTTGGATACCTTTGTTGAATTTAAATATCCCAATGAAATTGGCCCTGGTGTTTATGATATTCATAGTCCCAGGATACCAACAACTGACGAAATGGTATTTCTTTTGAACAAGGCAACCAGCGTTTTGCCCAAGCGCAACATCTGGGTAAATCCGGATTGTGGCCTCAAAACTCGGAAGTGGCCCGAAACGGATTTGGCAGTTAGGAATATGGTGCAGGCAGCGCACCAGATGCGTGGAATTGTAGAACTCTCGAACGCCTAAACTCAAGCAAGCGTAGCTGGAAACGGCTACGCTTTTATATGCCTATGAGAAATCAAGAGGAATTTAAACATGAGCCGAAGATCTGCCCCCGGTGTCAGACTGTATTTGAGTGTAAGGTTGGAAATGTAGAACAGTGTCACTGCGTTAGTGTTACGTTGAATGGTCCGGTACAAGATTACGTCAGAAAAAAATTTGAGGACTGCCTATGCGTTTCTTGCTTGAAGGAGGTCAGTATGGAATTTAGTCTAACATTCTTTTATGGCAGAATGAAAGGTTGAACATGGTAATCTTACTTTGTAAAATTAATTTTTTTAGTTAAAAAAAATCTGATGAAGTGAGGGGGTCTCCTGAAGCAGGGTAGTGCTTAACGAAATAAATTTCACCGCAGAGGCGCAAAGACGCTAAGGGCGGCGTTCAGAATTTATATAAGGATTAAAACCTCTGCGCTTCACCTTTGCGTCTTTGCGCCTCTGCGGTGAAATTGCATTTCCGTGCCCTACCCCAAAACGGTAATGTTCTTAAACCAACAAACAACTTGACTTGCAGGACTAATATTTTGCCCCTAAGGCATTTCTCATGATATTCCTGTATTTCCGAATTCTAACTATTTGTTGATCAGAATCAAAAATAAGCTTACATTTCTTACAATCGATTTCAACGTTGTACACGAGAAGAAAAGAATGGCCAGTTATCATGCGTGCATTTTTGTCTATAGCTGTACCAGGAACACGATTAAATAATGGTATTCAACAAAAGATAAACGGTTTACTATGTGGTTTAAAAAAAAGAGAATGGGCACCGAAATTAACAACAGTCATGACTTTTCAAATGACAGACGCTTATTCTTACAAAATGCCGGCGTTGGCGGTCTTTCTATGGGCGCTATCATGCTTCCTACATTTCAACTACCAATGGATAAAATTGCATCGACTATGAAAACGCCCAGGATCAAAGAGGTTATTATTACGCCTATCGCAACAGTTGATCCACCGTTGCTGAATGCCGCTGGCTTGCACGCCCCCTATGCCCTAAGAATAGTTGTTGAAATTATTACAGAGGATAATATTTCAGGTGTCAGCGAGATTCCGGGGAATGCCAGTACCAACGATGCTTTACAAGGGGCGGTTAAGCTACTCATAGGAATGGATCCGTTTCAATTGAATAGCATAAGGCAAAAGTTAATTACTGCCTATGGAAAAGAGACTGCCAGCGACCGGGGTAATGCTCCCTGGGATCAACGAAAGCTTGTACATATTTACAGTGCCTTCGAAGTAGCCTGTCTCGACATTATAGGCAAAGTAACGGAACGTCCTGTCGTCGACCTTCTCGGCGGGAAAATGAGGGACATGGTTCCCTTTGCATCTTACTTGTTTTATAAACACGAAGGAGCCGGAGGCAAACTCGCATTTAAGACTGATCCGAAAGCTCAAGGATGGGATGCTGGCCGGCAGGCAAAGGCACTGGACCCGAAAGGTATTGTCGCACAAGCCAAAGCGATGCAAAAAGAGTTTGGTTTTAAATCTCACAAATTAAAAGGAGGAGTGTTTGAGCCACAAGTGGAGATAGATACCATGTTTGCATTGCGGGAATCCTTCGGTCCTGACTTCCCGTTAAGGATTGACCCGAATGCTGTCTGGAAACTTGAAACCGGGATTAAGTATGGAAAAAAATTAGAAGGAATAATCGAGTACCTCGAAGATCCTGTTAGAGGCCAGGAGAACATGGCAAAAGCCAGAAAGGAGATTAAAATACCTTTTGCAACCAATATGTGTACAACTTCTTTCGAAGAATTACCCACTGCGATCAGCCTTGGCTCTGAAGATATTATTCTTACCGATCATCATTTTTGGGGAGGGCTTCGTGCGTGTATGGACCTCGGTCGGATTTGCAACACTTTTGGAAGAGGAATTTCTATGCATTCGAATAGCCACCTCGGCATATCTCTTTCGGCTATGCTGCATCTAGGCGCCGCGTTGCCATACCTGACTTCCGCGTTGGACACACATTATCCATGGCAGTCGGACGAGATCATAACACGGGGAAGATTTAAATTTGAAGAAGGTGCCGTGCAGGTACCAAGCGGACCTGGGTTAGGCGTAGAGCTTGATAAAAAAGCCCTGGCCCTTTTGCACAAAAATTATCTCGACAGTGGCCTTACAAAAAGAGACGATGAGATAGAGATGCAGAAAGTGCAACCCGGATGGAAATTTATGGCTGAGCGCTGGTAGCATCTTTATTGCCGTATTGAAAAACTAAAAAGATTTTTATTCGCGTGCTTGCTTATGCCTTCGGGCATAGTAGCATGATTGCGTGCTTTCAGCACCACTTCTCGGAATACACTTACTCTAGGCCTTGTTGGTTTATCGAAAATTTACCCAGCAAAATGCTGCTTAATGGAATAAGCAATTCTAATATAGATACGCTTTATCCCTTACGTATTTGAAAAGTTAACTGGTTTTTTCCACATCCACTTTTTTGGAGCTCATCATTCCATCCCTTTTTGCAGGGATAGAATGATGAGCTTTTTTTACTTTTTTTTGTACATTGAATTATTGTGAATATTTTCTTAAACCATTAAACACCATCCCTTATGCTTCACAGTTACATCGACCTCCATTGCCATCCCAGCATGAAACCCTATGGGAAAAGTTTTAGCGTTGAACCCGGCAAGAATAGCGCGAACAGAAGAGAAAAAAATAGCATCTGGTTTTATGATTCGCCTAACTTTTTTGAAAAAGCCATTCAGCTGCTCTGCGGTGTTTGCAAATTCACGCAGGCCGATTGTACGGCGCTTGCTCATGGAAATGTCCGGGTTGTTTGCGCCTCGCTTTACCCGATTGAAAGAGGTTTTTTCCGGAATGATTTGGGGACCGGCCTGATCAGCGACCTAGCCGCTTCGTTTGCTACCAGCGTTGGCGATGCACGGGTAGACTTCATTCAAAATATTAAAAATTATTTCGAGGACCTGGTGCGAGAGTACAACTACTACGTGCAAGGGGAAGGCAAAACAACGGCCACGGACAGCGGTAAATTTAAATATGTTTTAGCTAAAGATTTTGGGACGATAGAAGAACACCTGGAAGGAGATGAAAAAACGATCATCATTGTTTTTACCATCGAAGGCCTTCATGTTTTGCATACGGATATAGAAAACCCGGATTTGAATGTGGCCCTGGAAAATGTCAGGGCCATAAAAAAATGGCCGCACGTTCCTTTCTTCGTTACGTTCGCGCATCATTTCAATAATCACTTGTGCGGGCACGCGAAAAGTTTGTTCGATATCATCGGACGCAAAACAGACCAGTCTGAAAATATGGGCGCCTCTTTTTCTGAGATGGGCAAAAAAGTGTTAAAGGAAGTGTTAAGCAAAGAAAATGGAAAACGGATCTACATCGATATTAAACATATGAGTGCCTTAGCGCGAAGGGAATACATCCGGATGGTAACTGATCCTCACGGGGAATATGCTGGTGAAGAAATTCCCATCATCATCAGTCATGGCGCTGCTAACGGTCTGCGATCGATGGATGAAAAAGTAGTTGATATTATGGAGACCGGCAGCACGTTTATGGATGAAGAAATCAATTTCTATGACGATGAAATTATTGCCGTAGCAAAATCCAACGGCATCATCGGACTCCAACTGGACGAACGAAGAATCGCTGACAAAGAGGCGATCAAAAGATTAAAACATTCCGCATGGATCAGCAAGATCAGGCACTACCGATCGACCCTGCTCTGGAACCAGATCCAGCATATCGCCGAACTCCTGGACAAGCATAATCTTTTCGCCTGGGATTGTATTGCCATCGGAAGTGATTTCGACGGAATGATCGATCCGCTGAACGGCTACCTCACGCAGGAAACCATTGTGCACTTGGAAGAATATACCGAGCGGCACGCCTTCAACTACATGAGTGGGAGAGGCCTTGGGGCGCTAAAACCATTTAACCGGATTGCCTCAGATGAAATTGTTCAGCGGATATTTCATTCAAATGCTATGACATTGATGCGGAAATTTTATCGGTAGAATTCGTAATCCAATTGCGGGGAAATGAAATGGACGAGAAACTTTTCTAGTGCACTCCTAACTTTTTTGAAAGTGTCTGGACTTTTAGGTCAGAACTCACCAAAAACCCAGAGATCTATGCTTGCGTGTCTACAAAGGCTTATAGGAAGTTGAAAAATGCCTCAATCATTTATGCATTACTTAAACGAAAATGAAAATCGAAGGTTTTTCTTAGTACCGTAACTATTAGCCTATGCTATGGTACGGACTACCGGCCTCGATCAAAAACCGATATCCAGCATTATGAATACCCTACCAAGAGTACGCTCTACCCTCTAGAGGGTATATGAAAATTCGCCTGAGAAAGCGATTGCTGTGCGTGTAGGCACAAGCGTACTTTTGAATTAAAAATGATTAACTAAATGTATTACACGGCTATCAGTATAAAATCTATTATTTCACTCCTCGTTTTCGTCTTATTAGCTTCTTTTAATGCAGTTGCTCAAACAGGTAACGTCAAGGGGACGGTTAAAACTTCGGATGGTAAATCTGCAGAGTTTATTAATGTTTCAGTAAAAGGAACAAACAAAGGCGCTACGACAGATCGCAATGGACATTTCGAGATAAAAAGAGTAGCAATTGGAACCAGGACCCTGGCAATTTCTTTCGTTGGTTTAGAAACAAAAGAGATTGCTGTTGAGGTCGCTTCCAACCACACGACCATTCTTCCTGAAATACAACTTAATGAAAGCAGCGAGCAGTTAGAAGAAGTCGTCATTTTGGGAGAGAAGCCCAATAAGTTTTCGGAGATGGAGAGTGAATATGTGTCAAGAATACCGCTGAAAAATCTGGAAAATCCTCAGGTATATTCCACCATTTCCCAAAAGCTGATTCAGGAACAACTGATTTTTTCTGTTGATGATGCCGTGAAAAACGTGCCGGGAATACAAAAGATGTGGGAAGCAACAGGCCGTGGTGGTGACGGTGGAGCATATTATAATTCGCGGGGGTTTATTATGCAAAGTCAGTTAAGAAATGGTATTGCAGGAAATGTCACCAGCCGTGTGGATGCAGCAAATCTTGAGCGCATAGAAGTAATTAAAGGACCTTCCGCTACACTCTTTGGAAGTACGTTAACATCGTATGGTGGTCTCGTCAACAGAGTAACTAAGAAACCGTACGATAGATTTGGAGGTGAAATAGCTTACAGTGCTGGAAGCTATGGTTTCAATCGTATCAGCGCAGACATAAACACCCCTTTTAATAAAGAAAAAAGTATACTCCTTCGTCTTAATACTGCCTATAACTACGAAGGCACATTCCAGGATAATGGATATGAAAAAGGATACGTAATTGCCCCTAGTCTTTCTTATAAAGTAAATGATAAGCTGTCGTTTTCTCTGGATGCGGAGTTGTATTCGGGAGAAAATACTTCGAAGCAAATGATCTT
>CAZAHL010000051.1:0-29227 GCA_964484845.1 uncultured Chryseolinea sp.
TGCGGATGACTTTGCGCGCAGCCTCACTAACAACCCTGCCACTTGGATAACAAATCTTCTATCGGCAGAACCTGAATACAAATATTCGAGCGAGGGATTTCAGTGTATTAGGGACAACATTGAAATTTCCTGGTTCTTTGTGATGAATGATGATTTGCTTATCAACATTCGCCACGCGGCGCAAGAAATAATAACACTCGAAAATGAAAATTGACTATCAATTAGTTTTTGTAGCCCGGCAGGGATTGTAAATATTTATAACAAGTTCATTTACAAGAGAAACAACAAGCAGTTAAAATGAACTCACCTAATCGCTCACCGGGTTGTAGAAAAATCGAGAAAATCCTATTTAAGGCACTGAACTTGTAGGTATGCATACGTACCGTCAATTATTGAAGTCATTCTCATAAACAACTTTGCCATCAAGTCCTTTCAGCTCAATAAGGTCAATTTCGCAAAGCCCGTTTGAATTAAATGCCAATCCGGTAACAGCGCCTGGTGATTTTGTATAAAATTTACTGAAGATCTCCTTTTGATTTATATAGAACCTGGCTTCTTTATTTTTTACGATAACTTCAATGTCCTGCCATTGCCGGATATCACAACCAAAGCCAGACAGGTCAGTGGTCTTGCCGCTCATGAAATGTTCTCCCACATTTGCATTAATATTGCCAGTACAGCCTGGAAGGGTGTTAAAGAAAAAGAGTGCATTGGTCTGGCCAAACACTTCATACATGATCATGGGGCACATAACATTTTTAAACTCGTTAAACCTGATCCTCACCTTGAATTTGAAGTTATCACTTTCCACGTTAAATTTTTCAGGAAAAAAAACGTATGAATAAAAATTTTCATGCTTCGGGTCGATTTTGCTGACGATAATATCTTCCGGCTTCAATGACAATACTCCATTCGCTATTGGCGCAGAAGGACGGATATAAGTTGGTAAGCCTTTCAAAAGCGTAGGTTTCATGAAAAAGAACCAGCCGTTTGTTGGGATGCTCACATCGATTGTTTTGACTACGGTGTTGTTCACGATCAGCTTTGCATTATGATAGCCGGGCTCATAGTAAATATCAGTAAGGGTGTGGTTGTCTTTTTCAATTCTTACCCTCCTATCCCTGTCCCATGACTGTTGGATAAAGAAGCTGTCACCCTTTATTTTACTTATATCATAACTAAATACCACCGTATTCGGGATGTCGTTGCTTGTGACCTTTTTAAATGAAAAAGAAATATCTTTTTCATTGATAACGTCAGGTTTTGAAAAATAGCTGTAGGATACGATTATCATGAAAAGAACGGCTGCAATACCAGGAATGACCATCTTATATATCCATCCCTTTTTATTTTTTGGTGACGGGCCTGGCGGCACAGGTTTCAATTTGCCTGTACCATTTATCATTTCAAGTTTTTTGATCCTGAAATCCTGCCAGCTATCGTATCCGATGTAAGTGGTGATGGCATTGAGTGTGGCGGCCTGGGGCAGCTGGTTGAACTGCCCATTTAACAAACGCTTGATGGTGGAAACGCTGATGAGGATGCCCGTTCTTTTTTCTATTTCTGCGGATAAATGTTCAAAGTCACGCTGCCGCAATGATCCGGAATCAGCATACCCTGATTTATCGCGGATCTCCCGGAGACAGATTTCTATCAGTTCCTTATCACTCATATCAGATTGGTTGATGTTTGAACAGCTTTGAACGAGTTTTGAATGAGAAAAGTAAAGCGGTCTCACCGATTTTTGGAACAAAATTCAAATAAAAGTTCTCAATTAAACTTGTAACCAATGAACCGATTCTGGAAAGCAGTGACTCTTACAACACTCGTGGCAGGTACTCTGGATATTATTGCCGCACATGTACATCTGACCATCATTAAAGGTGAGTTCCCGTCTAAAATGTTTTACGGAATTGCCGGGGGCGCCATCGGATTGGAAAGCGCGCTAAATGGCGGTCCAGCCGTTTTTGTATTGGGGGTTTTTATTCATTATTTCATTTCTTTTTCTTTCACGCTTTTTTTCTTCCTGTTGTATCCTGCGATAAGCAAGGCTTCATCGAGTAAATATTTGAATGGGTTGCTGTACACACTATTTGTATGGGTGACCATGAATTTCATTGTTTTACCACTCACCGCACTTCCAAGCAAGCCGTTTGTTTTCAATATACACCAAGTCATAGGCTTTTTAGTATTGATCGTGGTGTTTGGCATGCCCATATCAATAATGACCGATAAATATTATAAGTCGCGACTACCTGGAGCCGCAAGTAAAATGGATGCAATCTGACAGACTCGGTTTTTTATCAGCAGATACTGTAACAGCATTCGATGCGATTTTTCCGTCCAGACCAAAATAAAACTCACAGATGTGAGGCGCATTCACACTTTCTTGTAGACAATCAAATATTAAAATGGAAAAGAAAAATTTAAAATTCTACGGAAGAATATTTTATGGCTTAGGAATAATCGGAATAGGTGTTTTACACTTTTTTTTCACCGGTTTTAGACCGCTTATTTCAGCGATACAGCCTGAAAACCCCAAAAATATTTCTGTTATAATATACATTTTTGCCCTTTATTTAATTGTCTCGGGAATACTAATAACAGTTGGTGAAAAATTAAAAACCACTTCAATATTATTAGCTTATGTATTAATTCTATTTTTAATATTCGGCCATTTGCCCAAAAGGATTGTTGATCATCCGGAATTACTTGGCAACTGGACAAACGCCCTCAAATTGTTTACACTCATTGGAGGGGCCTTTTTAATTTCGATGAGCAATTCAGAAACTATATCAAATAATTTCATTTCGAAGCTCAGCAAATTAGCACCCTTTGGGAAGTATTTTTTTTGCATCATGCTCATAGCTTTTGGTATAGATCATTTTTTATACACAGAATTTGTAAGTGGCTTAGTACCAAAATGGATACCTTTTCCAATATTTTGGACATACTTTACTGGCATTGCTTTAATAGGTTCAGGGATTTCTATTCTTATTAATTTTAAAATAAAAATAATTTTCCAACTGGTAGCTCTAATGCTTTTTGTTTGGCTGATAACAATACATATCCCACTTGCAATTAGGTTTCCTAATTGGAACGATGGGTAAAATATAATTGGCTCATTTCAGTGTTTGGCTTTTACTGGCGTGGCCCTTATACTGGCTTTTGAAAAAAATGGTGTGTTGGATTAAAGGAGCAAGCAATGTTTACGTTACGCTTAACAGTTAGTATTTCATACTGCGTTTTGACCACTTTAATAATACCGAGTCCCGAGCAGAAACATTTGCGTTAGCAATTGTAGATCTTGCTTTAACTTGGAAGACGGTAAATCGCTTTCATTATACTATAATATCCATCAAATCATTCAGCGCGTAATGAATCAACCGGGTTTGCTTTTGCGGTTATATATATTCGATGTCCAACTGTAAGTATGGAAATTATCAGTAAAACTATTGCGGGTACGATAAATAGATCAAGGCCTATATCGATTCTAAATGCATAGTTCGCAAGCCAATACCTTGCACCAAAAATAATAATTGGTATTGCTAACAAATTAGCAATTACTAGTAACAGAAGGTATTCTTTTGAAAGCAGCACTATAAGATTTCTCAATCTTGCTCCAAGAATTTTTCTGATCCCAATTTCTTTAATTCTTAACGTTGTGGAAAAATAAACTAGCGCAAATAAACCTAAAGACGCAATGGACATTGCTATTGAACAAAGTGTCGCAAATAATTTTCCAAACTTTAAGTCAGCTTGATATTGACTATTGAACTCATCGTCCAAAAAGAAATAATCAAAAGGATTACCGGGGAAAGCTTCATTATAGGCGACCCGAATGTGATCTAGAGATTGGGGTATGTTTGATAAATTTATTGTAAATGAAAAATAGCGCCTGGCCCGTTCACCTGGCAGAAATAAAGATGGAGCGTAGGCATCTTTTAAGGAATTCCAATTGTAATTTTTAAGTACTCCGACAACAGTGACAGTATCTTTCCCAATGATTAATTGTTGTTGAATAGCATTTTCCGGGGAACCCAACTCAAAGACTTTGACTGCTTCCTCATTAATGACAACGCCCTTCCGGTCTGAAATCACCTGTGAGTCGAATGCCCGGCCAGAAAGGAATTTAAATTTATAGGTTTCAAAGAAATCAAAATCTACGTACGTAGTTCCACCCTGCTGATTGTCTTTTGCCAAATCGCCTATTTTTCGAATACCAGTTAACGCCATATGTCCTTTACTTGGAATTGTCCCGGAACCTGCAGTGTTCAAAACCGAGGCGTTACTCAAACATTCACTTTTAAAAACAGTAAGCTTTGAGAGCAAACTTTCGAAATCAGGAACAATGCTAGGTCCCCTGACAACTAGAATTTGCTCCATGTCGACACCCAAATCTTCATTTTTCATAAATGTAATCTGCTTGTATACTAGGTACGTTCCTGAAATTAAGAGAGCAGAAATAAGAAACTGAAAAACAACTAGACTTTTTCGCAACGTAACCCTTGGGATTTGTTTTGTCACTTTAATCCTTTGCGTATTTGCTGACTTGAAAGAAGAGAGTACAAAGGCAGGATAAAATCCTGATACTATTGACCCAACTGCAATGACTATCACAAATCCGATCCAGAATTTAGTAGAACCAAAAATAATGAATGTCAACTCTTTTCCAGTTATATTAATCAGAATGGAAAGCACGCCAAACGCAATAATTATTGAGAGAATTGCTGCGATGAAATTGATCAGCAAGGACTCAACGAGAAATTGATGCATTAATTGTTTTTGAAAAGCACCCATAGCTTTGCGAACACCAACTCCTTTCGCTCTTTCCATAGATCTGGATGTGGACAGATTGATAAAATTAACCCATGCTATGATCAATATGAATACAGCTATAGTTGAGAAGGCTTTAACTTCTTGTAAATTTCCGCTGATGGGTACAAAATCATATGAGAGACCTGAAGACTTTAAATGTACTTCTGTAATTGGCTGAAGATTTATTTTCCATTTCTCGTTGTATGCTGCAAGACTTTTTCCAAAATGACTTATAGCGACCTGATCGAGTTTTTTTTCAATACTTTCAATGCTGGCATTTTCATTAACGGTTATGTATGTGAAAAAATTGGTTCTACCCCAACCACTTTTATCGTATTCGCCGGTTTCCATTAACGATGCCATTGGAATCAAAAAGTTGAATTTCAGATGGCTGTTAGCGGGGAGAGCATTTAAAACTCCAGTTACAATAAAGTCCTTGGCAGCCCATCCATCGACTTTCAATATCTTACCAATAGGATCTATGCCTGGTCCAAAATATTTTTCAGCCATTTCGGCCGTAATCACAATACTGTATTTATCGTCAAGTACCTTTTCAGGATCGCCTTGTCTAAGTGAAAAATTAAATACTTCAAGGAATACGCTGTCTACAAATAACACGTCTTCTTCCTCTTCCTGGAAAACCTTATGTTGCTCAGGGTTTGTGATAACCGCACCAAAATATTGAGGATGAATTCGAACGAACTGTTCTATTCCAGGAATTTCTTCCTTTCCTGCGGCGCCCAGGGCATATGATGTCCGCGCTTGTAAACTTTCTTCACCATCTTTAATTTTTGTTAGCGTTAGCCGGTAGGTATTTTGAGCTTTGACGTGAAATTTGTCATAGCTGAATTCAAAATGAATATATTGAAAAATGGCAAGGCAAACTCCCATACCAATCGACAAGCCAAGAACGTTGATAGAGGAGGAAAATTTATTTCGAAATAATCCCCTGATGCTGGTTTTGATATGGTGCCTGAGCATTTTACTATTTGTTTAGTTCTAACTATGTAGGTTATGGCTAGGATAAAACCTCCCCCCTTGCGCAATATTTTCGGCGATTTATCCTTAGCTCATACTCAAAATTGCCTTGATGTGTAAACTGAGATGATGGTCCTCTCAGCGAATTGTACTAATTATAATTAGTGTCTGTCTTTAAAGTAACGGCGTTAAAAACATTTCACGCAAAGCACGCTAATGAAATCCCGCAAAGGGCGCAAAAATATATCTTCTGCGGCCTTTGCGTGTATTTTTTTCTTTGCGGCCTCTGCGTGAACCTTGACTTTAAAGACAGACACTAATTACTCCGTTCCTCCAACAGCGATTGAAGTTCAATATAATTCAAAATTTGCTAGGTTGTAGAAAATCGAGAAAATCCTATCTTTATTAACAATCTTAGCCTAATGCCGGGTTGCGAATTTTGTTTTGAATAAATAACTAACTTTTAGTTTTATACTACATCAATAGTCAGTGAAATCTTACAGTTAGCCAAGTCTGATCAGCGGGTACGTTGGTATTGTGTTGGGTATCTCTTTGATAAGTTGTTTTAAAAATTCTTGCCAAACGAAATCAAACGGTATGTATAAAAGCTATTTCAAAACTGGCTGGAGAATTCTACTTCGAAACAAGGGCTATTCATTAATAAACATTGTAGGGCTTGCATTGGGAATGACTGCGTCATTTTTCCTGCTTGCGTACGTGAGTTTTGAGTTCAGTTACGACAAATTCCATGATCGACTCAGCGACATATACATGATAAGATTGGATAGCTATAAGGCGAATATGCTCGAAGGTAGTAGTATGCAAAGTTATCATTCTGAGTCTCCGGCTATAAAAGATTTATATCCACAGGTTGAAAATTATGTGCGTCTCCATTCGGCAAATGGAATGATGAGTTCCCATAATGAAAAAGGTGAGGCAGTAAGCTATTTTGAAAAGAATGGGTTTTATGCGGACTCCTCTTTCTTTTCAGTATTTTCTTTTCCCCTTGTTCTTGGAAACCAAAACACTGTTTTGAAGAATCCGAATTCTATGTTGATGTCAGAATCGTCGGCCAAAAAATACTTTGGCAACGCTGACCCATTGGGCAAAGTTATTAAACTGAGTGCGGAGTGGGAAGGAGGGAATTATGTAGTGGAGGGTATTTTTAAGGACTTACCTGAAAACAGTCATGTACAATTTGACTTCTTGTTTGCCATCGAAAAGCTATTGGACAATCAGCAGTTCAAGCGAGGTGGTTGGTATTGGGAAAATTTCCAAAATTATCTCCTTCTTAAGCCAGGTACAGATGTTAAAAAATTGGAAGCCGGTCTTTCAAAAATAATCGATACGCACTTGGGAAAAGAGCTGAAGAAGGCTAATAGTTCCAAGAAACTAATACTCCTTCCATTAGGCGATATACATTTGCACTCCTCCATCACCTACGTTTCAAACGGAACCTATCAATTGGTTTATTTTATACTGTGCCTGGCATTTCTGGTTTTATGTATTGCCTGGCTGAATTATATAAATCTTTCCACGGCTAGAGCGGTTGAAAGAGCAAAGGAGGTAGGTATAAGAAAAGTAATGGGCTCCGAGCGAGCCCAACTCATTAAGCAGTTTCTTTTTGAATCATTTTTTATAACCGGCATCGCCGTTTTTATCAGTGCATTATTAATTGTTCTGCTAAGGACATACTTTACTGACCTTGTTGGAAAAGAAATTACAACAGATCTTCATGCACAGACGGGTTTTTGGCTGGTCATGGCTACCGTTTTAAGTGTCGGAACTTTTATTTCGGCGTTTTATCCGTCCTTGATACTGTCTTCTTTTCAGCCGCTTAACGCATTGAAAGGAGGATTCCTTGGAAATCAAAGCGGGGCGCGGATGAGAAAGGCTATGGTGATATTACAATTTACTGCCTCAACTATTTTAGTAGCATCTACCCTCACAATTAGAGAGCAGATCATTTTTATGCGCAACCAGGACATGGGTATTAATGTCAAGCAGCAATTAATTGTACGAGCCCCCGGAATCATCAGTGGAAGCCGCTTAAATAAGATCGACGCTTTTAAAACGCTGCTGAAACAATACCCAACTATAAAAAATGTTACAAGTTCGTCAGAGGTTCCAGGCAAACCAATTGGCTGGGCCAAAGAGTTCAAGCTGACACAAAAATCGGATGAAGACAAAGAGGTATTGCATGTTCTGTCGGTCGATGAAGATTTTGTAGCAACTTATGGTCTATCCTTAGTGGCAGGACGGAATTTTTCGGAACAGTATCCCGGTGATTTTGGCGGATCGGTCCTTATCAATGAGACTGCGCTTGATGTTCTCGGAATCAAAAATCCGGACAGTGCCATTGATCAAGAAATTGAAGATTTTCTTCCTCAACGTATCATTGGAGTTGTTAAGGATTTTCAGCAGGAATCCATGAAGAAAACCCTTATTCCTATTGTATTCCAATTTATCCCTTGGAACAACGACTACCTTACTATTTCCCTTGAGTCACCCAACATTCACGCTGATGTTGATTTGATCATTGAAGCTTATAAAAAGACATTTCCGGAAAATGCCATTGAATACTATTTCCTCGATGATTTCCTCAATCATCAATATAAATCGGAAGAACAGTTTTGGAATATCTTTAAAGTTTTTTCCATTCTTACCATTTTGATTTCATGTATGGGACTATTTGGACTTTCTTCGTTTATTATCAGTAAACGAACTAAAGAGGTTGGTATCCGAAAAGTCTTAGGCAGTTCAGTGGCTGGTATCGTGGGCTTGCTATCCATGGATTTTCTGCAAGTTATATTATTTGCCTTTATTTTGTCAATCCCATTAACAATGCTTATCATGAATGAGTGGCTTCAGGGTTTTGCACATCGAATTACCATCTCATGGTGGATTTACCTAGTTGCTGGAGGAACAGCATTGCTTGCTGCTATACTGACAATTAGTTCTCAGGCTATCAGAGCAGCACTCATCAATCCGGTGAAAAGTTTAAAATCCGAGTGATCGATTTATACATCTCAGGACTGGCGAATCCATTTACCTTCTCGGCTTAAATTTGATGGATCCGATAAAATGATTGATCTATTACCAGTTTTATAAAAACTGAAAGGCTATGCTGTGACTTCTTTACATTTAATCTTTCTATAGGCGATGAGGATAGTTTTGTGTGATTAGATCTATCAGGGGCCAGAAGGAACAAAAGATTTTATTAAATCTGAAGTAGGCTTTTAATTTTACAAACTTAGTTAGGCCTGTTTTGGTGAATGTTTTGTCATACCAGTATTTCCATTTTCCAGACGTAGTTATATTTTCCCATTTGCCAGTTCTGCTATTTTTGTACATCAAACGTAAATAATGTTATTTAAATGTTAAGGGACTTACCACAAACTTAACATTGACTTTTTTACGTAAAGCTTTCGACGCTATAGGCGATATTATCATGTGGACCATATTTAAAGAATGAATTGTCTTCTGCAACCTTGAATTTTGTGATCTATCATTATTCATAGGACCCATCTCTCCTATTTATTAACATAAAGTTAAAGCCTCTCAGATTCTAGAGGCAAAATATTGCTCTAACTTTTGCAGTAACAAAGATTTTGCCAATGTTTCAGACTATTCGTAATAAACTATTGTTTTGGTTTCTCGTATTGGTAAGTTCGAATTTAATCATCGTCGGGCTGACAACTCACTATCTTGACAGCCGCAACAAGATTTCGAAATCAATTAATCAGGTGGAAGCCGCGTATGTTATTCTTTTAAAGGATGTAACAGCACAACAAAATTTTTTCGGATACGAAACAAAAAATGAAATTTTTTTTCCACGGGAATAAGCGACTTCCTTATCCGGCATAAAATCCTTTCGGATAGCGTCAGCCAGATAATTACGTTTGCTCTAAATCCAAATAAAGCTGATCGTTTAGATATTGAGCAAGATTTGTTGCCCTTTAAAAGCCAGATTGCCTCCATCGATTCGATTTTTTTACATCTGGTTGAACTCATAAAAATCAGAGGATATAAAGATTTCAACTTGGAGGGCAAAATGCGGCGTCACGCACATTGGCTGGAAAATAATAGTAAAATAATAAACATTGAAAGCATCCTGAATTTACGCAGGCATGAAAAAGATTATATCATTCGCAACGAATTGATTTATGTTGACAAGTTCAATGCGTTGGTTTCAGACTTAAAGAATAAATCGTTTCGTTCACCCCAAAGAGACTCTATAATCTTTCATTTGAATTCCTATCAGGAGAGCTTCAATACCATTGTCAAGCTAGATCAGCAAATCGGAATCAAAGGCAATACAGGTTTAAAGAGAAGACTTGACAGCAAACTTGAATCGCTTGAATCTTCTTTCAATGCTTTACTGGTAAACGCTATCGCAAAGGAAAAAGACCTGCTGCAAGAGTTAAATCTATATTACGTAAGTCTTGCTGCCGCCCTCGTGCTCCTTAGCGTTGTGGTTAGTTATGTTCTTTCAAAAAAAATTACGCAGCCGTTAATTGTGCTGACTAACTACATCACGCGTTTTGTTGATAGCAGTTTTACGAACGAAGAAAGTAATCTTGTTGTCCAAAGCCAGGATGAAATTGGAAGGCTAACGCAGAATTTTACAGTCATGAAGGAAGAGGTTATAAGTAGCTTAAAGTTCTTTAAACAAAGGGTGGATGAACGAACACTGGAATTAGCACTGGCAAATCAAAAATTAATTAAACTTAATGAAGCAAACGGCCGGTTTGTTCCCAAAGAATTTCTTCAATTTTTGAGCAAAGAAAGTATAGAGGACGTCATGTTAGGGGATCAGGTTGAACACGAGATGACAGTCATGTTCACAGATATCCGGTCTTTTACCAAAATCTCGGAAACTTTAAGTCCGCAGGAAAATTTTGATTTTATAAATGGATACTTAAAAGAAATCGTTCCGGTAATTCGCAAACACAATGGCTTTATTGACAAATATATTGGGGATTCCGTAATGGCGTTGTTTCCCGGTAGTCCTGATGCCGCCGTTTTAGCAGCACTTGAATTTGAAAAAGCAGTGGAAGGTTTTAACAAATACCTGGTGCAAAACGGGCGTGAAAAAATCATAACAGGTTCTGGAATCCATACCGGACGTCTTATTCTTGGAACAATCGGACACGATCACCGGTTGGAGACTACCGTAATTTCAGATGCGGTGAACATTGCGTCCCGGCTGGAAGGGTTGACTCGACATTACAACACAACGATTATTGCTTCCGAACAAACCATACTCAAACTAGATCATCCGGAAAACTTTAATTTCCGCTTCCTCGAAACAGTAAGAGTTAAAGGAAAATCCAAATCGCTGGGGATTTATGAAATCTTAAATCCGGCGGAGAATAAAGTAAGAGTCGTTTATCAGCGAGAATTTGAACAGGCATTACAGCTCATGAGAGAAAAACGACTGGAGGAATCGCGCAATATTTTCGCCGAACTCGCTCTTCGCAATCCAGAAGATGGAGCGCTGCAGGTCCTGCTGTTTCGATGTGATGAGTATTTGAAATCAGGTTTGCCAGAGGACTGGGATGGTGTAAAGGAGATGGTTTCAAAAGCATGAAAGAATATGATTTAATTGTAATCGGCTCAGGTCCTGCAGGGGAAAAAGCGGCGGTCAAAGCAGCCTATTTTGGATATACAGTAGCGCTTATTGAAAAAGAACATCATTTTGGAGGTGCTGGTGTTCAAACAGGGACATTACCCTCAAAAGCACTAAAGGAAACCTCGTTGTATCTCTCGGGTAAGTATCACAAAGGTGTATTTGGTGTTGACCAGAAACTCAGTCATAAGGCCGATGTGAGCGATTTTATGTTTAGAAAAAATGTCGTGATTAGAGACGTTGGGGATACTGTTAAGCACAACTTATTGAATCACCGTGTCGATTTATTTCAAGGACAGGCTGAATTCGTTGATGATCATCAAATATCGATACGGGGCCCCGTGGAGGAGATTATTTATGGCCGAAATATTATAATCGCGACTGGGTCATATCCCTTTCATCCAAAAAATATTCCCTTTGATGGTCTGCGCATCCATGATTCTGATTCTATACTTTCAATCAAGCAATTTCCAAAATCGCTTTGCGTGTTAGGGGCTGGTGTGATCGGATGTGAGTATGCAACGATTTTTGCAGCGATGGGAATAAAAGTATTCATTGTAAATGATAAGGATAAAATTCTTGGATTTCTTGATCATGAGCTTTCTCAGGCACTGATCGCTCAGATGAGTAAGGAAGGAATTGTAGTTCTGTTTAACAACTCCGTTATTGGTTTCGATGTGCCCGACTCTACGGAAGATGACTTGGGAATAACCTTAGCATCTGGAGAAATCTTAAAGGTAGACATGTTCCTTTTCGCCGCAGGACGTAGTGGCTGTATTCTAAACCTGGGATGTAAGAATGCTGGTATAAGAACAGGTGAGCGGGAATCGATCATCGTAAATGAAAAATTTCAAACTAATGTTCCTCATATTTATGCGGTTGGTGATGTGATTGGATTTCCTGCTTTAGCGAGCACCGGTATGGACCAAGGAAGGATCGCGATAGCGCACATCTTTAAAACAGGCGATTTGGAAATACTTACTGATATTTTTCCGTACGGTATTTACACGGTACCTGAAGTTTCCATGGTAGGAATTTCGGAAGATTACGCCAGGGCTACCGGCAAAGAGTACGTTTTGGGTTACAGTTACTATCGTGATATTACAAGAGGCAAAATCATGGCCGACAGGGACGACGGTTTTTTAAAAATGGTTGTCGAAAAACAAACCAAAATTATAAAGGGCATCCATATCATAGGAAACATGGCGACCGAGCTTATCCATTATGGAATGTCACTAGTAAAAGACAAAAAGACACTCGACGAAGTAATTGCCACTGTTTTTAACTACCCCTCTTTTCACGACCTTTATAAGTATGCTGCTTACGATGCTCTTGGAAATTTGTCAGGAAAAAAAATTAAAAAAGCCGGAGAATTATTAATGGGTACTCATGAAAAATAACCTTGTGGATATGCACAGTGCCCACTGCTTTCAATGGGTAACGTCCATTCATTCTTACTTGTAATTCTTTATTCATTTTTTCATATTTTTCTACGAAAACCGTCACTTGATACTTCGCTCGATCATGTTTAAGGTATATTCCAATACAACATCTTTCCCTGTCACCACATCTTGAGAATAAGCGTTGACGGGAAAGTCTGGCAACACGCCTTTATCCCTGGGAAGCGTTTCAGCCGCAACCTTAAAAGTTTGTTGGGCCATCCGGAGTTTCAATTTCGAATTTTTTAACTCAAACCACCTGCCCGAATCATTGCACGTATAGGTGCCTCCTGTCTCATCGCCTACTATGGTTCCAACTTTATTTACTTTCAGTAATGCCGCAAGATGTCCAGTGGTGGAAAAGCAGAGTCCATCAGTTAAAATATAAAGGTCGCCTTTGAAAGCCTTGGATTTGGGAGCAATCGGTTTTGACAGATTGCGACTCCAGTCATAGAATTCGCTGTAGTAAACAAATGGCTTACGCTCAAGGTACGACAACAAGTGTGCAGCACAGAATGGATCCCCTCCCGAGTTACCTCTGAAATCAACAATCAGATTTTGTATATTATCGGACTGAACCCTGCTGAAGAATTCGTTAACGGTATGGAAAAACTTTACAGAGTCCTTTCTGTAATAATTAAAGGAAGGAATGCTCATTAACGCTATCTTATCATTCTTTAAAACGCTGTAAGTGAGCATATCCTTTGGTGCAGAGGCTTTCTTAAGGGCATCATATCTTATTGCAGGAAATGTGACTGCCTTTTCTGAGCCTCCTCGCGCGCGATATACGACTTCATATTGAGGAGGAAAATTAAAGTAAACAGACAAAAAGTTATTCAGACTTTGGTTCAGTCTAGCAATCTTCCAAGTTGCGTTGAAACCATCGGAACTGATATAATTTTGGATACGGTTTAAAATATCTCCAAAAGGTTTTCCGTTAATTTTCGTGATTTGACTTAGCACATTAATATCTGCATCGAAATCTTGAACAACAATAAGAGAATCATTGATGATAGATATAGGCAAAGGAAAAACCAATTGATCACCCTTTTTCCAGAAGCCATCAGGCATATCAAGACCCGTATGCCCGCAGCCTATATTATGAATTACACCAGCACATAAATCAAAGAACTCGGCCACGGTCATCGGAGCCGTGATTTTTGCATACTGTTCACTAATCACTTTCTCAAACGCTGCCTCAGTTGTGAAAGCATACTTAGCAGGATGCAGTTCTATGATCTTCAACATTTGTTTGAAGTCCTCCTGAAGTTCTTTTGCAGCAATAGTTTGTTGTCGCTTGAATGCTACAGTTTGTTGTGAAAACAGAGGGCTAAAACTTAGTAGTAATGCAAGGATGGTGAGGGTTTTCTTGGAGAAAGTCATGAATCTATAAAGTTTTTCTGCTAATCTTTGCGTTAAACAGACAAAGTTGTCAGTGAAGTCACTACTCTGTCCGCGGCATTGTGCATAACGTTGATGTATGCGAGGTTGCTGGTCTTTGAAAGGCTAAATTGTCCAGGTAATTAAACGTTATTTGAAAACTAAACTACAAACTTAAACGGAGCCCAGCAATCTTGCATACATTTTGTTAGGCACCGTTACAAATTTCTGAACAAATCATCAACCGTTCTGTCTCGTACCGCTCGAATTATCCCATTTTGTCCCTCTAACATTAACGTGTCACGCGAGATATAATAGTTAAAAGGTTGGCCATATATCTCCATCGCTTTTTTAAACTCATTTGTCGTCAGTGGATTGATGATCTCCTGTTTTTGTTTGCTTTCACTTTCCTCTTTGTATGGAATTGAATCGCTAGTATCCAGAAAAGATAAATCTGAATCAATTGTATTATAGATGGAGTATCTTGTTGAGTCTGCTGAAAATCTTACTTGCCCATCCTCTATTACCCACTTAGCTGAAATGTTTGGCGAATTGATTCCAGGCAAACCGATTGTCCCATCCTTTGAGAAATTTAAACTCTTAATTTCGTTTCCGTTTCTGTCGGAAAATTTTAATAAGTCTGTGTTGCGAAATTCAATTGGCTGTCCCATATAGGTACCATCGACAACAAGCCAACTATTCTTCATCAACTCGTTCTTTTGTCCGCAAGTCGAAAGTAAAATTATTAGTCCGATGTAGATTAGGGTACGTCTCATTTTTATAGTGGTGCCCAACGTTTATGTATAAGAAGTGGCGCTGAGTAAAAAATAGAAAAATTTCCTCCTTATCGGCGCCATTTCTTATACATTTTGTTGCAAGCTGTTGGCTTTGGTCTGCATGAATTCTGAGACAGCTTTGAATAAATGGTCTTGAGTTGAAGCTTTCCCAAAAGTCAACAGTTCTTTAGTCTTGTCCTTAACTACGTAGCCAATATCAAGTGAAGTAACTGTTGCCGATTCACCCCTGCCGCTTTCATATTTTATGAGTTCATGCTTGTCCAAGTTGTTCAGCGAGTATAAATGAAAAACTTTCCAATTAAAAAAATGTAGATCCTTAACTAATACTTGAGTGTGTCGATTAATTGTTACTCGAATACTACAAAAGATTTCTAATAACCCGATCAGCGAAATAAGTAACGTTGGATAAAACCTAAACCAAGCTGTTAAGAGCAATCCTATTAGAATGGTTGTTATGACTAGATGCAGTTTGATTCTTTGAAAAATAACCATTTTGTCTTTGTGAGATTTCACATACGTCTTCTCACCTATATTTTCAAATCCGTCTAAACTCAGAGTCATGTTAGTTTTAATTTGTCCTTGTAAACATGTCAATTTCGCCAATTGCTTGCAACAATTCGCTATGTCTATATATTCGTAAATACTATTATAGGATATCGGCATTGCTGATATCCTATAAGGAGGTATCAGCAATGCTGATATTTTTTTTTTCTAACCATTCAAAATTCAATTTTCAACTTTTCTATTGGACTTACAATATTTTACTAACCGAAGTACCAGTTTTTTGTCAAAGACGACGCATTTAAATAATTCAAGCACAAATCCTTTCAATATAATAAGCAATAGCCTTTGAAAAGGAAAAAATTGATCCCAAGTTGGTATAAAGGTGGAAAAAAGCTATTTTCAATTCATTCAATTTTTAGGTATAACTTAAATTATATGGCTCAAGAAATAATCACACTCGAAGATTTACAGATTGAGCTAATTAAACATTTATATTTTCGCGGCTGAAAAAGAATTCCATTTTAGATATTTCTGTTGTACTTTTTCTGTAAACCTTCATATCCTCACCCACCTTTTTATCCACAATCTTTTGCAAAATGCTGAGTCGTTTTAAGGCCATCATTTTTTTACCTTTAAGAAGAAATACAAAAACTGCATGAAATGGTATGTAAGTCTTCTATTCGTTATAATCCAATATGGTGCGGTTTTTTCTCAACATCACCCTACGGCTACCCTAAAATACGCGGACAGTCTGCTACGGCTGACCGACCAATCACCGAACGACAGTATTAAAATAGAAAGATTGCTGAATTTAAGTTTTTTCTGGTCCGACCGGGATTCATCGAAGGCATCTCATTACATAGCAGAAGCACAAAGAGTTATGGGAGCCAGTCTGAATAATTACCAAAAAGGGTTGCTCTGGCATGAACTAACAAGATCTATGCATTCAACATTTTGGCAATCTTATCCAATGTTTGTTCAGCCTCTCTCCTGATAAAAACAATATTTTCTTTAGGTTGTATCCACGAGTCTGCGTTGCAAAAGTTTTTCACAAATGGCAGGAGAAGTTTGGCAGCTTGCTTTAAACAGGCGAAGCACATGAGGATAATTTTACTCATCCTGTAGCTCACGGGTAATACTAGCAAGCTCAATGCTATTTTTAACCCTGGCTTTCTTAAACAGAAGGCCCTTGTGATTTTTTACCGTATTAATGCTTACACTTAACTTGCGGGCGATCTCCATATTTGTGAATCCCTTGGCAATAAGGTTTGCTATATCTTTTTGACGCGGGGTAAATGTGCTTGAACTTTGTCTTGGTATATAGGTCTGCATCTTTTTAAACGTACCTCTTATACGTTGATGGATATTCAACTTTACGTCGTAGAATTTTTCTTCTGAGGTAATGTCTCTCAGCGAACTAAGATGAATGTATCTACCGTCACTGTTCATGAGCACCATTTTTTCGTCGAAAAGGTATCTGTAATCGCCGTTCATATCTTTTATCCTGTAACGCATTTCAAACCTGTAATCGAGTGGGTTGTACGGTTCCAACGAATTAATAGAGGCAAAGCATTGATGAACACCGTGAAAATCTTCCGGGTGAACAAGCTTTATGAATTCCAGTAAGGGCATCTGCATCATCGTCTTTGCATCGTAGCCGAGTATCGCCTTACAATTCGCACTCACATATTGCACGTAAGGTCTTTCCGACTGCTGGCCCACAAGAATGACTTTGTCAGGATGCATTTTTTCCACAAAATCAAGTATGGACAAAAGCTCTTCGCTTTCATCCATTTTCATGGTCGGATAGTTTGCCGAAATAGTCCTGCTTTTTACAAACTGCAGGATAGCCTGGTACTCTGATTTCATAAATGTAAGTTGTTCATAATAATTCTTCTTAAGGTGAGATTATGCTGATACTCACTTGCGTCCTGGAACAGTGGTGTCTGATTTCAAGTCGACATTATGATATGCAACTATCTTCCAATCACCTGATTCTTTCTGAAAAACTTGAAGTAGACGCGTATGGAGCCGTCCTTGGGAATCAATATATACTTCTTTTGGCGCACCATCTTTTGAGAACCCTGAGACCCAGGTAAGCGTTTCTACAATGGCAACATCAGGCCTAAGAAATCGGAAGGATATCACTTCCTGTTGCAGTACTGTTTTGGAAAACATTCCTTGGAACAGGTCAACATGTCGGTCAAGAAATTGTTTATGCCCGGTAAAAAACATACCCCGGACGTTGGTAAACGTTCCACGCTCTGAGAAATGTTTCGAATAAGTAGGAGCATCTCCGCTATTCCAGGAAGTTACTTCTTCCTGAAGTATGGCTCGGATTGCCAGCGAATCTGCCGTACGCTGAGCTTTTACTGTTGTGGCTAAGAGCAGAAATATTGAAATCGATGCAGTCGTCATTAGTAGTTTATATTAAAACTGACGATCAGGTCGATCAGTGTTTCCGGCCGAGAAAAGAAAGGAGAATGACCAGTTGGCAGGGTAACTATTTTATTCACGGTCAAATTTTTAGCCATTTCAGACATGTCCCCATTCCTGGCTTCCGAACAAATTATGTAATATTTAGGAATAGCCCCGTAAATAGCATCGGTAACCTGAACAGGAGTTGCGAACGGTGCAACTGGTTGCTTACTAAGATTTGCTTTCGCAAACGAAATATCCACTGCAGAACAGTCGTGATAAAGGAAGTGGGCAACGGTAGCGGTATCCAAAGTAAAAGTAGTTTGGTCCTGGTCGAAGATAAAACTGTCCGTAAAATCAGGTTCCCCCGTATTCGAGGGTGGTAAAAATTTCGCGGCCAGAGAAAAAATTGATTCCCCATTTTTTGGCAAGAACGCATCCAGGAAAATTAATTTCTCCACCTTGACAACTCCCAACTGCTCAGCAGCCTGGGCAATTGTAACCCCGCCAGAAGAATGGCCGACTAGGATGACTGGTCCGGGTTGTGCGCTGGCGACATCAACTACTTTGTGTACATAATCATCCAGTGTAACCTTTTCCGGAGGTGTCTGGTCGTCACCGTGACTAGGTAGGTCGATCGCCTGAACCCGATGGCCTTGGGCCTGTAAAAGTGGCACTACTTTTTTCCAAGCCCACCCTCCGTGGCTAGCCCCATGGACAAACAAGTAAGTCTTGGGTGAACCCATTTTGTTTTCAAGATCTTCTTTACAAGAGATCAGCAGTAAAAGAGGAAATAGTATTCCTGTTGCCCAAACGGGCAGAAATTTTGTTTTCATGAAATTTGAAGTTTGATAATTGATTAAATAAGGCCTGAGGTATTAATGGATTATTTTATCTCATTTAATATCTCCACAAGTTTTTCAGGCAAGGAGAAAAAAGGAGAATGGCTACTCGCAAGCTTATACACTTTTTTACAAGGCACATGTGTCGAGAGGAATGTCTTGTCCATGTCCTTGCTTTCCGTGCAAAGGATATAGTATTTTGGTATCACTCCGTAAACAACATCAGTCAAACGAAGTGGAGTTGCCAAAGGAGCAATGGGTTCTTTTGAAATCCGGGCTAATGCAAACTTTTTATCTTCTTCGGAGCAATCGTGATAAAAAATCTGCGCAGCCATTTCTGGATTTACTGAATTTGTTTTGTGATCTTCCGACATAATAATGTTTTCGACAAGGGTGGGTTTCCTTGACGCATTTGGTTGCAATTGTTTCAACGTAGCATCCACCAATGAGAACAGGGATTCACCGTTCCTGGGAAGGAATGCATCAAGGTAGATTAAGGCCGAAATTTTTTTGGCACCTAACTTTTCCGCGGCTTGTGAAATGACGATACCCGCCATTGAATGTCCGACTAATATTACCTGCCCCTTTTGATCATTGGCAGTTTTCACTATTTCATTTACGTAATCATCCAAACTGATATCGGATGTTCGCCCGATATCATGTCCGTGCCCCGGTAGATCGATTGCTATTGCTTTATGCCCCCTGGCTTGTAGCAACGGAATCACTTTATCCCAACACCAGGCTCCATGCCATGCTCCGTGAACTAATAGGTAGGTTTTACCAGATTGAGAAAATGCATCATTTGTCATTGCTAATAAATTAATGGTAGAAAAAAGATAGACTTCATACTGAAATAAATATGAAGCAAAATTGATCGTTATCTACCAATGACGCGTGGTAAAAAAAGGACATTATTAAGCCAGCGCGACAGATGATTCAGCACGGCTTTTATAAATTTCAGATGTAAGGCCAAGTCTTCGCTCAGGCGAGTTGCTTTCAATGAGGTGAAAGTCGTTTGGTGTATGCTTCGTAAATTCTTTATAATCCTTAACCAGGTGTTGGTAATCGAAATATCCGCATTCAAAAGCTATTCCCAACCAATCCCTCTCCGGGTACGCGTTCTTTAAATTGAATGCTTTGGTAAAGCGAATAATTCTCAGGTATGTTTTAGGATTAACCCCGGTCCGTTCATAGAACTTCCTAGTAAACTGTTTTGGAGATAGGCACGACTCGCCGGCGAGCCAGTCGAGAGAAGCTTTGCCACCAGAATTTATCATCAACCTGCTTACGGTATCCATTCGGTGAGCATCTTTCCGTACGTTGCGTACTAAGGAGTTCAGAAATCGGTCCGCGATCAATATCATTTGGTTGTAGCTCGCGGCAGTTTGCAACTGCTCAAGAATTAACCGGATATTCCCTGAAAAGATATGTTCAGCATCAAGGTATTTATCGGTTAGCTCAAATGAAGAAATCCCGGTGAGTCGAAACAATGCACTTGGCTGAAAAACAATGTTGAATGTTATAAAATCCTTGCCCAGCAGATACCGATTAATAACCGAGGTCTGCTGGCCTGCAAGGACTACAGGAAATTTATAGTCTTTTTTTGGGCCGTTACCCAATTGAACGAGCTCCCGCTCCCGAAGAAAAAAATGAAGACATACTTCCGGCCTGGGCGCATACGCTTTGAGGATAGGTTCTGGCGCCTTCACAAAGTCAAAGTGAACGATCCTGTAACACCGCACGAATTCGTTCAGTGATGGGTGTGGCGCAAGATCTTTCAAAATCATCCAAATCAATTTTAGCGTAACTTAGAAACGTAAATTTTCTAAATCAGTTTCCAGATATGTACTGAAATGCCAAAATCGTTTATCTAATTATCCAAGCGACCCACCCTGCATTTGATTTGGATGGCCTTGTTATAACTCTTTTACCATAACTAAGGATACCTTTTATCTCCAAGGGCAAGTCGTTCTAAGCGGTGATGATTTCTTTTGATTCTGTTCAGTTAGCCCCCCTTCGCTAAAGCTTGCGCCGCCGCTATATCTTTGGCGCACGCGGCCGGCGGACGTAGTAGCCCAGGCAGGGATTGTAAATCTTTTCTAACAGATTCACTACAAGAGGAAACAAAAGCGGAAAAAATCAAATCACCTAATCGCTCACGAGTATGTCATTTAAGTAATCACGCACGCTGTTACAGGATGATGAGCATACTTGTTTGCAATAGAATTAGAGATTGGCAGCAACGGAATCTTCGAAGGTGTATTTGTTTTCTGCCTGCAAGTAAAAATCGTTTGTCACCATCTACACCGTTGACAATATTCGCATTGGTGTGTTTGGCAACGTCACAGTACGATTTAAGCGGTTTTGAAATCAATTGATTTCGTTCTAGTAGTCCCGATGGTTACGAATATCGAACAGTTTTATTCAAATTTAAAAGATTTCCATGGCCTTCGGATTCGATTGAGACGTTAGGTAGACGCTTTCAACCGACAAAGCAAAGGCGAAAATAAGCCATGGGATACCCCAGCATGCAATGGCTACGAAACTTGGATGTCCCGTTATTAAGAGTAAGGGAAACATTACAGCAAAAGGATACAAGCCCACCAATAAAGGTGCAATTCTTCTCCACCCATTCCATCGTCTGACCAGAATAACTTGAATTCCAATGATTAGCCACCCGATAGCAGACAGCATGGCGCCTAAAGGGAGTAATACCCGGGTATTCATATTAAGCCAGTAGCCCAAAACGTAATTCAGAAAATAGGATGTGGCCCCCACTGCTGCGATAGCGATGCCTGCAATGCGCCAGGCAGTCATGCCGGTAATTTTATGACGGTACAAGAATGCCAGGACAATCATCGCACCGATTTGGCCAAGACTCCATAAGGCTCCAAGAACAACATTGATGCTTCGGTCTTGTTTATAAATTAAGACCAGAAGTAAGACCAGTAGGTAGGCGGTTCCCGTTATAAATGGGAAGGCTTTTAACTTTTTATTATAAGATGTGATCATAAACGATAAATTTTTTTACTCGATTCGGGAGCAAATTTATCGCGTATTTCAGGATACCTAAATAGTACTTAAGTGCTAATTATATCCATGAGCACTTTCGCATGTAAAGGCTTCAAGCAGGTGGCTTGCAGGTGAGACCTATGCCTAAAATCTTTCAGTCTTCGGACTAAGTATACCTTTTAAAGAAAAAGGCCGGAAGCTCTCAGCCTTCAGTAGCCCTGGCAGGGATTGTAAATGTTTTCTAACGGGCACATTTACAAGAGGAAACAGAAGTGATAAAAATCAAACTCACCCAATCGTTCGCCAGTTAGTCAATGAAGTAATCACGCACCTGTGATTTGTACTCGAAGTTAGTTGATGCGTTGTAAATAGCAAGAACAAGCAATGATCGCGTAGAGGGCGATTGCAAATTGTTTATTCTGACCGCAAAGATTCAACCGGATTAGTAATTGCAGCTTTTAAAGTTTGAAAACTTACGGTTAGCAATGTAATTAATAAGGCACTCATACTTGCTGTTATAAAGATCCAAACTGATATTTCGGTTCGATACTCATAATTTTGCAGCCATCTAGTCATGAAATAAGAAGATATTGGGATGGAAATTGCACTGGAGATAATTACCAACACTACAAAGTCTTTAGATAGCATTTGCCATAGATTTGCAACCGATGCACCTAATACCTTACGAATTCCAATTTCCTTTGTGCGCTGCTCGACAACAAATGATGCAAGCCCGAATAGACCTAAACAACTAATGAAAACCGCAATTATGGTAAAGAAACCCGCTAATTTTCCTATGCGTTCTTCAGAACTGAATTTTGCTGCATATGTTTCGTCTACAAATTTGTAATCGAATGGTACGGTAGGGATTATCTTGTGTAAAACACCTTCAATTTTCGACAAGGCTTGACTGGTACTGAATGTTGGTATTCAATTTAAAATATAGCCACCACAACCAACGATCTTCCATAAAAAAAACAGCTGGTTGTGCGGCTTCAAAAGGTGATCCTCTCAGTACATTTTTAACGACACCTATTATGATATAATTTTTGGTAGCGCTATTTCCTGGATTCCAACTGATGGTTTGTCCTATCGGATTTTCTAACCCCATTACATTCACTGCTTCCTCATTTATAACAACGCTTAAGCTATCTGACGCTATCTCACTTGAAAAATCTCGTCCCTCAACAAATTGCCATCCTACCGTATTACCAAATTCCGCTGATACGCGAACGGTAGCTAAGAAGGGATCAAATGATGGTTCTCTTCCTTGCCAATCAAAACCGTTGTTCGATCCATAAATGCTTGTTATTGACCTGTTTGATTGTGCTACATTGGCTACAACACCGGTTTTTTTCAGTTCATTCCTGAGTAAATCGTATTTCCCTTCCAATTCACGTGCACTATTATGAAGTGTTATCAATCCTTCGCGAGAGTATCCTACCGATCTGTTTTTAGCATACTGAATCTGCTGAAAGACAATTATTGTACTGATAATTAATCCAACCGAAATTGTAAATTGAAAAATTACCAGGGATTTGTGAAAGAATACTGAGGAACCTTTACCAATTCCTTTTAATACTCTAATGGGCTGTAGCGAAGACAGATAGATTGCCGGGTAACTGCCCGCCAGAAATGCAGTACATCGACGATGTGAACTAAAAGATTAAATCGACGCCACTACTGACAGGTTAGCGCCTGCCGTCATTTTCGGGAAAGGTCATGGGTTTTACCGAACGCCGCAATATTTGCCGTTTACATCCATGAAAAAAGGCCCTTGACTGCAAGCAATCTTCCATGCAGGTTTCTTTATTTTGTATTTAAGTTGTCCGTTACAAGTTCTGAAATGAAGGTGATAATCCGATATAGTTCAAAAAGAGAAATATTGCTAAAATCAATACTCTCAATTTCACTTATTATTCTTACGATAATAACGCATCACTATACGTATGGCCAGCCGTTCGCGAAATCAAATCAAAGTAGCGTTGACAGTATAAGAGATCTTTTGCGAGGGCAACCTGTTAAGGACACGCTTTATTTACAAAATATAATCGACCTTGCTATCAACACGCGAAACGAGAGTATTGAACAATCACAAGCCTATTTCAATGAAGCCATTGCACTCAGCAGAAAACTATCGGCGACTCGATTTCAAATTAGATCGCTAATTGGATTAGGCATCTGTCATGGAATGCTTGACCAATATGCAGAAGCTATTCATTATTTTAATGAGGCGCTTGGTCTGGCCTCCAAAAACAAGTACATGATTTATGTTGGCGATAGTTATAGTAGCTTAGGTATTGTTTATATAAGAATTGGGGACTATCCCACAAGTCTTTCCTTTTATTCGAAAGCGCTGCGCCTTTATGATTCATTGCACAATGAAGGTGGTGTTGCATCATGTAATGAGAATATGGGAATCCTCTTTGATTTATTGAAAGAACCCGATAAGGCGATGGAGCATTATCAAAAGTCGTTAGCGATTTACCAGAAAAATAAAAACGTTCGGAAAATCACCACGATCAATTCCAACGTTGCCTTAATTCATCTTCAAAACCAGAACTTTCAGCAGGCTATAGACATTTACGAAAACAACCTGGAGTACTACTCCAAAAACAATATGAAAACACATCGCCTCCAGGAGATGGTTAACGTTGGATATGCTTACTATAAAACTAAAGCTTACAAGAAAGCTGAACCTTACCTACTTGCCGCTTTAAAAGATGCTGAAATTCTGGGTATGGATCAAATTAGAATAGATGCGTTATACAACCTTTCAAAAATTAGGGTAGACTGTGGAGACGTTGTGACAGGAATAAAGTGGGCAAAAAATTCCAAGTTAATAGCGGATGTTACGCGCAGCCTCCAGCTCCGCTCAAAATCTCATGAACTTTTATCCTACGTCTTTCAAAAAGCCGGTGATCTGCACAATGCCCTCGAACATTTTAAAATCCACAAATCGTTGGACGATAGTCTTTTGAATGAGAATAAATTGAAAGAGTATAAAAGTCATCAGGTATTAATGGAAGTCAACGAAAAGGATCAGCAAATTGCAGCGCAATCCCTGCGTCTGGCGCTGTTGGACAAACAGATTGATCTTGAAAACAAATGGAACTGGGCACTTGGATTGGCTAGTATTTCTTTATTGATCGCAGGAGTTCTTTACTATCAAAAGTACCGTGCTCGGATAAAACATTCGGAAGTGCTTGAATTGCAAAATTCCTTGATAACCGAGCAAAAAGAAGAAATCGAAACGATCAATCAGCAATTAGAAAAACAAATGCTACTACGCAAAGAAACCGATGACACTATCAATTATTTCGCGACTTCACTTTTCGGTAAAAATACGATAGAAGAAATATTGTGGGATGTTGCCAAGAATTGTATTTCCCGGTTAGGGTTGGTGGATTGCGTTATTTATTTATCGGATGAATCAAGGGGTGTGCTCATTCAAAAGGCAGCCTTTGGCACAAAAAACCCCGAGCATTTTAATATCCACGAACCCATAGAGATACCGGTAGGAGAAGGCATTGTAGGTGCAGTTGCTAGGTCTGGCGTTGCCGAAATTGTCAATGACACGACGAATGACCCCAGGTATATTGTAGACGACGAAGCAAGGAAGTCGGAACTCGCTGTTCCCTTAATGATCCACAACAAGGTGATCGGTGTCATCGATACAGAGCATCCTGAAAAAAATTTCTATAGGCAATATCACCTGGACGCGCTCAATACCATTGCTTCTATATGCGCCAGCAAAATTGCTCACGCCCAGGCAGACGAAAGGGCAATGAAAGCGAAAGAAGCACAACTGGAAGCAGATCAAATCAAGCAACTGGATCAATTGAAATCTCAGTTTTTTGCTAATATATCGCATGAATTTCGAACACCGCTCAATTTAATTCTGGCTCCGCTTCAAAAGAAACAACCGATCTCCCAAGATGAAATCGAAATCATGAGTCGGAATACGAAGCGGCTCTTACGCCTTGTTAACCAAATGTTAGATCTCGCCAAGGTTGAAGTGGGTCTGTTAAAACCTGAGTTCAGGAATATCAACGTATTCCGGTTAGTCACAGATATTGCTAATTCATTTACGCCTTTGGCCGACGCGAAAAGGATCAACTACCAGATAGGCATTTCAGAGCGGGATTATATCGGTTATTTTGATCCCGACAAGCTTGAGAAAATTATTTATAATCTACTTTCAAATGCATTCAAATTTACCGCTGAGGGTGGAAAAGTAAAGATCAATCTTTCCATTGAACCGCCAAACACTTTACGAATTGATGTTGCTGACAACGGTATCGGTATACCAGAACAACTCATTGACAAAATTTTTACACGTTTTTATCAAGTGGACGCATCTTTAACAAGGCCTTACGAAGGTTCTGGAATAGGTCTCGCCTTGACGAAAGAATTGGTGGATTTACTTCAAGGTACTATCCACGTTGAGAGTGAACAGGGCTTGGGTAGTGTTTTCACCGTACGGCTCCCTGAACGCGAATGGTCTGATAGAAAAGGTGAAGATGCAGCTTTGCCTGAATCCAGCAACTATTATTTTGAAGACTTGGATTCCAGAATGGAAAAAGATGTAGTTGAAGAGAACTTAGTTGACCTTCCTATAATCCTTATGGTGGAAGATAACATGGACTTGAGAACGTACGTAAAAAAGCAATTGTGTAGTGAGTTTCAGATTCTTGAGGCGAAAAACGGTAAGGAAGGGCTAATGGTGGCCCAAAACAAAATACCGGATTTAATCATTACAGATATCATGATGCCTGAAATGGACGGCGTGACCCTGACAAAGCATTTGAGAGCGGATGAACGAACAAGTCATATTCCCATAATATTCCTCACCGCCCGCGATGATGGGGAAACAAAAATTAAGGGCTTTGAAACTGGTGCAGAACAATACCTTGTAAAACCCTTTGAGATCAATGAGCTAATTGCACGGATCAATAGCTTACTGTTACAACGAGAGAGGCTCAGAAAGAAATTTGGCCATGAAATCACCCTTCAGCCCCAGGATATTATCGTAAATAATCGTGATGCAGTTTTTCTTGAAAAGACTATTAAAATAATTGAAAACAATTTTACCGAGGAAAGTTTTACTGTGGAGCAACTTCAAAGTGAAATCGGTATGAGTCGCATGCAGTTGCACCGAAAATTAAAAGCATTGACAAATCAGTCAGCCAGCGACTTCATACGAACGATTAAACTAAAAAGGGCCGCTCAAATTCTTCGGCAACCTGGAGTTCAAGTCGCCGAGGCCGCATACCTCTCCGGCTTCAGTCACATGTCTTATTTCGCCAAATGTTTCAAGGAACAGTTTGGTGTGTTACCCTCTGAATATGTAAAGGCCACGGCCGATACCTGACTTCGGGTATCTCCGTTGATAGGATGTTACAATACTTCTATTTTCTGGGAACTCAGTGTTAATCTCCGATCGGAACGCACGCTACATTTGTTGCAGTGAACAGGTGTAAGCCGAAATACCTTTAAAAGTAGGCACAATTAATTTCAGTTAGTGGTATGTACAAATTAAGATTATCATCGCTTTATGTAGTGATCAGCATGCTGGCCTTGACGTTGTCAAGTTGTGAAGACAGTTTATTCCAACGGGATCAACCCACTGTTACGGGGAAACCTACTGGTGAAGGGGGCAAAGACTTACCGAAACAGTCGCCGGACAATGGGGACGGCAGGTACCCGTATCCGGAAATTATAGAAAGAGAATACATCCCAAGTAACGACTTATTTGCGCACACGAAATGCCTCGCCTGGCGGATTACCTGGCCGGCCTACGATGCATCCATGGATCCAGAAAAAATCCCCGGGGTTTTCTCAAAAGACACAGGTTTGGTGAATAGCCTCCATTTTTTGAATAACACTAGTCCGGAAAATACCTATAAGTGTCACTTGTCTCTTTACTATGGAAATAAAGTGGAATCGGCCAGCACCATGTGGATTGAATTACCCTATTCATTCGGGGCGGGAGCTAACATGGTGGGAGCGTACATAGCTAAAGGCGATCAACCATTAGATAACATTAAGGATTGGGTAATGGAACGTCCAAAGTTATTTCAAGATCATTGGCCGGGTGAACCTGTAAATGACGTCGAGTATGAAGAAGGAGATTTTATCCAATATAAGCTGGATGTGGGGGACATTGATTTATACGGTGGTATTCGAATCGTTTCCATGACGCCTAGAATTATTGAAGTCTATTTGGCTGTTCCGAATTATTAGTTCTTTTGTGAAGTGTTTGCTGGCGATTCCCGTCATAGATTTAATTTATGATGGTTTCGCTGGCTAATGTCTGAAAATTCTTCCATCCTCCAATTCCATAGTGCGCTACTTCTTTTCTGCAAAACGGGATCACGAGTAACGATTAAAAGTGTTTGTTTAAATTCTTTAGACATACTTTTAAGGAAGTGCCAACAAAAGAGAAATTGATTCATGTCATCCTCAATCGGAAATAGCGTAGGGAAATGCTGAAAAGACCTTCGTTGATTAATTTGGTAAGATTAAAACCGTACCCCACAGCGTCCGCTTCATTTTTTTATATTACTTAACAGTCAGTAATTAATGACTTGAAACATTCTATAGTGGCCCCGGCAGGGATTGTAAATCTTTTCTAACGGATTCATTTACAAGAAGAAACAGAAGCGGAAAAAATCAAACTCACCTAATCGCTCACCAGTAAGTCAATGAAGTAATCACGCACGTTGTGATTTGTATTCCAAGTTAATCGCTCCAATTAACGAAACAAATTAAGAGTTGATAACTTTTATTTGAGCATAAGATATTTACAAAAAAGATGCTATTTGAGGCCTTTCCCTTTTTTGTAAAGTTTCTTCACGTCGTGAATTGATTTAACTTCTTTCAATTATTCCATGGATTGTTTTCTTCAACCATTGTTGTGACCCACTCCTGGAATTGAGCTGATTGATAATGTTCACCCTTCCGAAGTTCAAGTTCTGTTTTTGCTATACCATCACTGTTATCCAAAAGAATCAGGACATCCGGAAAATCCTTATAGTGCTTTAGCAACGCTAAGCCTATAGTATAACGCTGCTTTATAGCATCAAGATTCACATTGTGGCCGCCTTGCTCTACACGAAGCTTGACTCTATTAATGCAAATATTTACATCATCAACGGCGAGGAAATAAAGAAATCTGAATAACTAGTTTTAGCCAATATAAACTACCCAGGTAGAGGGCTTGTCTATGCACATAAGTTAGGTTAACCTTTAGATATAGATGAACTGCAACCCTGAAAGGGTGTTATCATAAACGCAGGGTGCAGCCCTGCGTTTAGAATGAAGCGTAAACTAAAGGGGCTGTCCAATAAGTAAAATGAAGCCTCTCAGATTTGCATATACGCGAACATACTCAGATAGGTACCC
>CAZAHL010000052.1:0-28905 GCA_964484845.1 uncultured Chryseolinea sp.
GGCCAGTGAGTAAGGAGGGAGGCTTAAGTTTCCTCGTCTTTCCGGTAAAAAAAAATATTGAGGCCCCTTTGCCGGAGTTTTTTACACAAGAGGACCCCGGTTTTTATTAGTTTCAGTTTCGAACGGCGGTCGATTTCAATCTGTAACGTAATGTTTTACCGCTCGTTTTTGCCATTTCATCCATAAACTTTTACCTTGTGATAGGAACATTCACTTTCTTCCTCATTGCTCAGCGAACGAAATATGATACGCTCCAAATATCTTTCTTTTATTCTTATTGTGCTGATAAGTTGTCAGACAAAAAAAGATCAGGATGAACTTCAACGTGAATTAAAATCCATCGATTTCATGAGAGGTGAAATTGCTCTTTGCGGTTCTGAAGATGCCCGACTGGGAAAGGTAGAATTTGGTCTCTCTTGCCTGGAAACAGTGAGGGCAAATTTTAATCTGGCAACCGCCTTGCTTCATTCCTTTGAATATCCAGAAGCTGAAAAAGTTTTTGTAAAAGTAATTGATGAAGATCCGGAATGCCTGATGGCGTACTGGGGAGTGGCCATGAGTAACTTTCATCCATTATGGGCGACGCCAACAAATGACGAGTTAGAAAAAGGTTCAAAGACTGTAAAGCTTGCCCGGACTCTTGAAAGCAAGTCAAAAAAAGAATCGGATTACCTTGAGGCTGTTGCCACCATGTATGACGATTGGGATAAACTTGATCATAAAACGCGACTTGCGAAATTTGAGAAAGCAGCAGAAAAAATTTATCAGCAATATCCCGAGGATAAGGAAGCCGCAATATTTTACGCTTTAGCACTGCGAGCGGCATCTGATCCATCCGACAAAACATTTACGAAGCAGCGAAAGGCCGGCGAAATATTGAATGCGATGTTCCCGAAAGAACCAGATCACCCTGGCATTGCTCACTATCTTATCCATACCTACGATTATCCGGAACTAGCCGAAAAAGGACTGCCCGCAGCCAGGAAGTATGCTTCCCTTGCCGCAACCTCTGCCCATGCTTTGCATATGCCTTCCCATATTTTCACCCGTCTGGGACTCTGGGATGAATCCATAAATTCCAATCTCAATTCTATGTCGGCGGCCAAGTGCTACGCGGAAAATTCTAAGATGAAAGGACATTGGGATGAAGAAATTCATGGGCTGGACTATCTGGTATATGCTTATTTACAGCAGGGGAGAGATGAAACGGCGAAGGCGCAACTGGAATACCTCCGTTCTATGGATATGATCTTTCCCCTCAATAATAAGGTCGCCTATACGTTCTCATCGGTTCCAACAAGGTATGCGCTGGAACGTAAAAATTGGAAAGAAGCCGCCGTATTGAAATTGGAACTTGAAAACTTTCCATGGGAAAACTTTCCGTGGGAAAGATCGATTGTTTCTTTCGGCAAGGTCTTAGGTGCTGTTCATACAAACAAAATAGAAGACGCCCAAAAAGAATTAAAGCAACTGCAAGCTAACTATTCAACGCTTGTGGAGAAAAACAAAGCTTATGAAGCTACTCAGGTGCAGATACAAGTCAAGGCATCCGAAGGATGGATTAAATTTTATCAAGGCCACAAAGAAGAAGCCGTCAAGTTAATGACCGAAGCCGCAACGATGGAAGATGCAACTGACAAACATCCTGTTACTCCTGGCGAAGTTCTTCCGGCCAGAGAATTGCTTGGCGACCTATATTTTGAAATGGGTGAATTCGGGAATGCGCTCGAAGCCTATGAAGCGGATTTGAAACGGCATCCCGGAAGATTCAATGGACTTTATGGTGCCGGTATGGCGGCTCACAAATCTGGCAATAAAGAAAAAGCGATGTCGTACTTTCAGCAACTGATCACAACGGCTCAACTATCCGATAATAAAAGACCTGAGCTGCTAACTGCGCAATCATTTGTAAAACAAAATATTTAGGATCGTTTCTATTTAAATGGTCGTAAAGCTCGTGCATATTGTCAGTTTATTAATTGCTGCCAGAAGGTAAAGTAATACCGTTTTTACAATTGATTTGAAGATGCCTTGTTCTTGCGCAATTGTTCAAATTGTAACTCCCTGATTTTACATCGGGAATTTTTAGAATAATTTTGTTACCCATAAACAGGTGTTATTATTTATATGGAACCCTGGTGTAGGCATTTAAAAAAAAACTACGAAAAAGGAACGCTGCGGTTGTCAATGGACGACATTTTCAATACTAACAATTGGCGGATCAAGACCATTTCACCTGTAAATAACCTGAATGCCTACTTCAACTATAACTGGCACAATCGATTCATCAGGTTAACTTACATACGGAATTTAGGCAATCATAAATTGCGGACTGTGAAAGTGAAGTCCGGGTCGGAAGAGGAAAGACGAAGAGTCGTTAACTAATTGTGGGCTTCATAACCGGTAATCGATGTAAAAGAAAATTGAACGATAAAAAGCAGTTGATCGTCGGCTGAGAAATATACACAGACGACACAGCAATTTTTCTAGATCTTCGGGGTAGATCATCCAAAACATTTTAAGCTAAGAAAGAAAAAAGCATTTATTGCAATGTTGCCCTAATTCATACACCATCCACGATCGAAGCTCAATTGGATTTATATTTGATAAGTGTAGAAACCTGTAAATCCACACGTGAACTAATCTACTGCAGCATGCTCAACAACAGCAACCATACTCAAAAAATCATAGCATTTACTTTATTGGCCCTGGCCTTTTCTGCTTGCAAAACAGATTTGGTTTATATGAATATTAAGGAACCTGCGCCAGTCACGATGCCCGCCTATATTAAAACGGTAGGTGTCATCAACCGAAGTCTGGCATCCGAAGAGACTAGGAAAATAAATGTTTTGGACGAAGTGTTATCAGCTGAAGGTCCGGAGCTAGATAAAGAAGGCGCTAAGGAAAGTATTACGGGTCTTAAAGACCAATTAATGAAGAACGATCGGTTTACCCAAGTGCTTTTGTTGGATGATCTTCCATTAACCACAACGGGTGCCGGTGTATTTCCGTCCGCGCTATCGTGGGACATTGTAGAGAAAATATGCACTGCCAACCAGGTCGATGCGATTTTTTCGCTGGAAATATTTGACACGGATACAAAAGTAAATTATAGCAATGTTCCTGTTACGATAAAAACTCCGTTGGGTAACATACCTGCCCTTGAGCATCACGCGGTGATGACAACGAAAGTAAAAACCGGATGGAGGATCTACGATCCCGCATGTAAGACCATTCTTGACGAACATGCGATTGCCAAAGGGTTAACTTTCACTGGAAAAGGAATTAATCCGGTTGTAGCTGCTGCAGGTCTTATTGGTAGAAAGGACGCCGTGAAACAAACGGCAAACAACGTAGGCCATGAATACGCGATCGGTATACTTCCAATTTGGAGACGGGTGCAACGCGAGTACTATGTCAAAGGCAGTGACAATTTTGTCATCGCTAAACGCAAGGCACAAACGGGCAACTGGGACGATGCCGCGGAGCTGTGGAAAAAAGAAACCACAAGCAGCAAAAGCTCGGTCGCAGGAAGTGCGTGCTACAACATGGCCATCATAAATGAAATAAATGGCGAGCTGGACGAAGCTATTAGTTGGGCACAAAAGGCATACGAAGATTATGATAATAAGCTCGCGCTAGAATATGTGCGAATTCTTAAAAACAGGCAAGTCAGAACTGACCACTTAAAGCGACAAGAAAACTATTGATTCTGTAAATGGCTTGACGAAAACCTTAAAAGTATTGGCCTGCGAGGTTAGGAAGTATACCGAAACGTTACTTTACCAACCATGCAAAAACATCCTGCATGAATTCTTGACATTGGTAATCAATAACTTCTTTCCAACTCGTCATATATAAAGACACCATGCCATCGCCCATGGCGATGATTTTACCACCGTTCTTCAGTTGCACAAAGGTTCCGAAAGGTTCTTGTGACTGATTGTTAAAACAGAAAGGTGTACCTCCTTTAACCAGTCTGGCGCCATGGTAGGTAACTTTTAATTTTTTGTCTGTAATGGGGCCTGGTTTGGTGTAGCCACCCGAGAGGGTATCGCGACTATCCATTTCAAACGTGATACCATAAGGCGTAACGATATCATTTACGTTGGTTTGTTCTAAAGTTGACCAATAATCTACATCCATGACAAGAAACAACGAACCGCCTTTCTGTAGGTAGCTTTTTATGGCTTCGATTTCTTTCGGGGCATATTTTGAGGAGGGCAGGTGAATGAACAACAGGTCGCAGGTAGCTAATTGATCCGGCTGGATTTTCCCTGTTATATATTCAATGTCTCGCTTAACGGATGTCGACGTTTTGGTTATCTCCCCGGTCATATACTTAATTCTTTCAACGAGGTTCGCGTCTTTTTTATCCATACTTTTCGGATCATTCCAGAATCGTTGGCCATGTGATATATCAATCAGGATTTTTTTAGGAGGCGATTGTGCCAGCGACGTATTGGAATAAACCATTAGCAATAAGATGAACAGCGTACCACTAAGATTTTTGTGATCGGGTGTATTTTTAAATTCAGAAGCCATGAATAAAGTTGAGTTTCAGATGACCCGCTTCAAGGATAGTGCCAACAAATAACCGATAACCCTGCACAGATACGCATTCTTTGTTTTTTACGACGTTCAGGTACGGACGATACTGCTCGAAAGCGGGACATGGTGATCTCGATAGATGTTACAAGATTACAATCACCCCTAGTTATTCAAGGTGGCATCAATGTGTAGTTATGCCGTTGTGAATAGAATTTTACTTTTCAGTAGGCGAATTTTTCTCTTTCTGAAGTATCCATTGCCCATCAGCGCCGCTCCCAAAACGATCCGGGTCATAAGGAGAATAAGAAGGAGGTTACTGAAGTCAGTGATAATATCATAATAGTCCCGCAATGGCAGTATAACGGCTGAATAATCATTAAAGTAGCCCCGCCGCTTGAAAATTGGCATTTGTTTAAAATTATACTTCAAAGAGTAGCAAAATAATTTTTTCCATGGTATTTTTATTTCGTGAGAGTTGACCACCAACTCCAAGTACCGGTTTAAAGGCTTATTGCCGGGGCATCTGGAGCATGTCTAACGACTGTTAAATCCTGTTATCAGGAGTGCCTGCCTTATTTGTGGCACTCTCACTTTTTTTAAACCGTTGTCTAAATTTTGAATGTATGGAACCCAATCAAGAAAGCCTTCATGATCCTGAAGGAGATCTCAAATTTGAAAATGAATTGTTAAAGCTTAAACTGGAAGTTGAGCATGGAATGAAACAAGGAGACATTTCATCGCTTAGTCCGGGAATTGAAAATCGTTGGCTCAATCACATCTATAATTTTGAGCAGCAATATAAGGACGCAAAACGTATTAAAGTTTTTGATGCGTTAGGCCGTCCAGTTGTTAAGAAACTGGAAGAACTTTTGCCGGAACAGATTCCTGAAGCATTGGAACAACTTCTCTCCTTGATGGAAGAACGTGGAATAGTTCTTGACTGTAGCTGCCGGTACGATGAGTCAATAATTTATCAATTCATCACAGAAGAACTTTTTGATTGTGAAATGGATGACATTTCGATTGAGGGGATGGTTTGTCACTTTATCTATGAAGAGTTTTATCCTAATCATGATAATGACTTAAGAAGATACACCCATGAATTTTTTGAAAACTTATTAACGCGAAAGTGGGAACCCGAATTTAACATGTATTCGCTTAGTAAAACTGTTTCCTATAAGGGAGTGTCGTACAGCCAGGAAGACATCTCAACCATCATTCTTGCTTTTCAACGCGAGCGCACTTTTCAGCTTGAAAAGTTTGAAATCGTTAAAGTGGTTTTTGATGGCGACAAAGGAGTAGGAAAAGTGCGGGGTCAGTTGATTTACCAAGCTAACTCGAATCAGGGAACAGTATTTTATCGTGGTCATGCTGAAGTAGAGTTTATTTTGGATTTTGGATATTGGGTTTTAAGCAGCATTCAGCTACCTGGCTTTGGGGACTAATACTACTACGTTTTATCTCATGTGAAGAGATATTCTATTAATCGCTTCTTAAAGATCTACTTTGTCATGAGGCCTCGCTAAAACATGCTGGAAGTTTATTGAGCAGTGCTCCTTCGACATTCGAAATTCGGCGTTCGTAATTCGACATTGAAATTTAAATGACCAATGCAAATTACTGAGGAATTGCCGTAAATAACGAATAGCTAAACTACCCCGAAGCAAGCTTAACAAATGGTTGTCTTTTCCAATAGGTGAGGCTGCGCCATGCCCATTCAAATGGACCGAATAAAAAGTAGCGCATCCAGATATTAGAGTAGACGATCTGAAATATCCAGATGCCCAACACAATCAGGTAAGTTTCATAACGCTGCAACTGGCCAAACAGCTTAAAGCCATAGGCGTTGAAAATTATTCCACAGATCAGTGACTGCATGAGGTAATTAGTGAAAGCCATTTGTCCAACTGGGCGAAAGATTGAAAACAGTTTCTTAAAAAAATTTAATTTATACAGCAACAGGATCAATCCTAAAATCCCAATCGCCCTTGGCATACGCGTTAGTTCGTAAAAATTAAAGGGGACATTTTTCGTAAAGTTGAACCAATTGTAACCATTATCGATCCGGAATTGAATATGGATCCAAGATAGTGTGAGTCCAATTCCCAATCCAGCAAAACACATCCACGCATAGACTTTCGTGGGAGCGGCGCCCGTGAGTATTCCCAGTTTAAAGAAAGCCATACCTATCAACATAAAGGTCAGCACATCCCACAACGAAAAATAGATATACTCTACCAGGTTACCCGTATAATTCCCGGTTCGATAATCGTAAACCGAGGCATAACTGCTCCTCACCTTTTCGATTTCTTCCTTCAAGTGTTTGAGTTTTCCCGGAGTTTCGTTTCGCTCCTTAAACGACTTCATTTCCTCGAGCGATGCTTTTTGCAGACCCGTAAGCTTGACTTTCGTTGTATCTATTGATGCCACAATTTCCCCTTCGTGGATCACCTTCTTATGGGTGTACAAATCGCGATTTTCCCGGGCCAACATAAACAACATGCTGATGCCCGCAGCAATGAGCAGCGCTCTTGGCGACCAGTTCCTAAAAACGAAAAGCATCATCCCATAGCAGGCATAATCGAGCAGGATATCGCCGTTCCATAAAAGCACGTATACATCGATCAGGGAAAAAAGTATGAGCCACAATTGACGCCTGAAAAAATAATCGGCAGGAGCAAGGCCATCGAATTTTTTTTCTTGGCGTAAAATAAATAAGACTATCCCGGCTCCAAAAAGCAGGGAAAACAAAGCCCGTTGAGTTCCATCAAAAAACCAGGAGACTCCATACCAGAGATAATAATTGATCGTTCCGAATTCGTTCAGGGTGGAAGGATCCCCACTGACAACCCAGGAGTTAGAGAAGGCCCCGATATTCATTAACAAAATACCGAGTATAGCAAAGCCACGAAGAATATCCAGGGTAATTATCCGCTCCGACTGTCGTACGGGCGCGGCTAAAGTGGTTGCATTCATTTTAGGGACGGAAGTTATGGCAGCGAAATGACGCTTGGAAAATCAAATGTAAAATAGGAAAAGTTTCGTGACGGCATTCGGCCGAATGCAATTTAATATCAACCGATATAGTTAAGAGCCCAAGGATTTAAGCACAGAATCCAAAAAGCGAATACAATCATAGAAATCACAGAGGAGATTTTATTGAACCTCAAGTGCATCCTACGTGATCTCTGCTATCCATTGTTGTCATCACCTCCGGCTCGGCGTCGGAAGCTGAAACTATATAAGTAGGGTGCCTTGTGTGCTTTTCCTGAAAATTGTTTTTCGTGCCGCTTCAAGACACCGGCCGCCAACATCTTACGCTGGAATGTAGTTCTACGCAGTTTGGTATCCAGGATGGCCTCGTAAACATCCTGCAGCTCCTTCATGGTAAATTTTTTTGAAAGCAGGTTGCCTCCCACCAGTTTACGATCGAGATTGTTACGCAACGTTTGAATGGCTTTCACTACAATTGCGTTGTGATCCAACATCAGCTTGGGTAACTTTTTCACAGAATACCATTCACATGAATCTGAGAGGGCATCTGGTCGCGCCACTACATCTTTGTAGTTGATCAAAGCGTAGTAGGCTACCGAAATAAAACGATCCAGCAGCCAGGCATACTCCTTTTCGTGGTTATGGCCATTGGCTTTCAAAATGGCGGACATTACTTCGGGTTGAAAACGAGCCAGATTGCCAAAGGTGTAAAACTGTTCGAGATATATGTTACTTAGGCCCGTTCGCTCTTCCAATCCCCTTCGCACGGCATCGTTGAGATTCTCATCCGATCGAAGAAAACCTCCAGGCAATGCAAAAAGGCCGGTGTTATGGTATTCCATGATCAGAATTTTCAATTCTTCACCAGAAAATCCAAAGATCACAGAGTCAAAGGCGATATGAGGTAAATAAACCGTCTGAGGCATTTATAGTAGTTTTTTAAAAATAAGTAGCCTTAATGCAAATTACTAATTATTATTGTTACAAAATGAGACAATAGATAGACTTCGATCTTTTCAATAAATCCAATAAAAAACTTATGAGTAAAATTGCCTTTATAATCACAGGAGTTTGCCTTTTCTGCCTCTCCGTTGCCGCGCAAAAAGAAAGCAGTTTTCCCGTCCAGGCTACTGTTGAAAATGGTGTTGTGGAAGGTCTGTATGACACCAAGTCCGGACTTCAGTTCTACCTCGGAGTACCTTTTGCCCAGCCTCCCGTCGGTATCCTCCGATGGAAAGCACCCCAACCGTTGGGTAACTGGAAAGGCGTATTGGAAGCGAAAGCTTTTGGGCCAAGGCCTGTTCAGGCCATTGTGTTTGGCGATATGAATTCTCGTTCCAACGGAATAAGTGAAGATTGTCTTTATTTAAATGTCTGGACGCCGGCTACACGCAATACGAAAGGATTGCCCGTGTTAGTTTACTTTTTTGGAGGAGGATTTGTAGCTGGGGACGGCTCTGAGCCGAGGTATGACGGAGCGAGCATGGCAAAGAAAGGAATCGTTGTTGTCACCGTGAACTACCGCTTAGGTATCTTTGGTTTTTTTGCACATCCTGAGTTAAGCAAGGAAGCTCCCTATAAAGCTTCCGGAAATTATGGTTTCCTGGATCAGGCACATGCTTTGAAGTGGGTGCAAAAGAATATCGCCGCCTTTGGAGGTGATCCTAAAAAAGTGACGATCGCAGGTGAATCAGCAGGATCAATTTCGGTAAGCGCGCAAATGGTTTCTCCACTTTCTAAAAACCTGATTGCCGGTGCAATCGGAGAAAGTGGTTCAGGTATGAGAGCGTTGGCAGCAGTTCCCTTAGCGGAAGGAGAAAAAATTGGCGCTGAGTTTGCCAAGAATGCCGGATATAATTCGCTAGCCCAATTGCGTGCCGCCAGCACGCGCGAACTTTATGAAGTTTACACGGAGTCGAAACGATTTGGTTTCCCTTCTGTTATCGACGGCTATTTCTATCCTAAAAGTATGCTTGAGATTTTTCAGGCTAAAGAGCAAGCAACCGTACCGTTACTTTTAGGTTGGAACTCGGCTGAAATTCCGGGTGCCGCATTCATGCAGGGTCTTCCATATTCGCAAGAAAATTTTATTAAAAAAGTAAAAGAAGCTTACCCAACGAATTTTGAGGAAGTGTTAAAGCTATATCCGGATGGAGATGAAAAAGAAATAGAATGGGCCGCTACGAATCTGGCTTCCGATCGATTTATTTCTTACAGTACCTGGAAATGGTTCGATGTGCATAGAAAGACCAGCAACCAACCTGTTTATCGCTACTTGTATAGCAAGCTGAGACCTCCTATGGTGGATAAATCGTTAACGCCAGGGCTGGCGGGCGGCACGCAGCAAGCCCAAGGAGAAACGAAAAGACCTGAACCGATTGGCGCTCCCCATGCCTGCGAAATTGAATACTGCATGGGAAACCTGCACCTGATAAAAGAATACGCCTGGACGCAAGACGATTACAAAGTTTCCGAAACCATGTTAAGCTACTTTGCCAACTTCGTTAAGACCGGTAACCCCAATGGTGAAAAGTTACCAGAATGGCCAGCAGCACAACCAAATGATTTAACGCCGCCTGTGATGATCCTTGATACAGAGTCTAAAGCGGTGAAGACAAATGATGCCCGATATATATTCCTGGACAAAACGCCTAAATGAAATTTCCGGAAGAAGTGATTTTTCAGATGTAGGGGCATAGTTGAGCAACGCTGATTGTTTATCGTATTCCAAGGTTAGCCGGGGCGGTCAGTCATTACGACCAAGTACGCGTGCGTAGCGCTGAATGAACGTTGGACGCTTAAATTCCCCCAAGAGTATTCGTCATTTTGGATACAACGACCCTGCATTTGGCTACTTTTTCATCGACGAACTTGGTGACATTTGTAATATAATCACCAAAATGAAAAAGACATGAGTCATATTAAAAAAATAGCACTGGGAAGCCAGGGATTGGTTGTTCCTGCTTTGGGTCTGGGTTGCATGGGTATGTCTAAGATTGCCCACATGGAAATTTATGGTCATGCAGATGAAGCAGAATCGATTGCTACCATTCACCGTTCGCTGGAGTTAGGTGGTAACTTTCTTGATACCGCAGATCTGTACGGTCCGTTGGCCAATGAAAGACTGATTGGCAAAGCCATTAAAGGTAAGAGGGACCAATACATTGTTGCTACCAAGTTTGGGTATGAAGTTGATGACAATGAACAATTAACATGGCAGATTAATGGGAAACCAGGTTATGTAAAAAAAGCCGCTGAACGCTCTCTTAAAAATCTAGGAACAGATTACATTGATCTTTATTACCTGCACCGGCTAGATCCGAATACGCCGATAGAAGAAACTGTTTCTGCAATGACCAATTTGATTGAAGAAGGAAAAGTCCGTTACATCGGACTTTCGGAGGTGTCGTCCGAAACCATTCGGAAGGCCCATCGGATACATCCTATTACAGCTTTGCAAACAGAATTTTCGTTGTTCGAACGCAGCGTCGAAGAAAATGGCATCTTAAAAACAGTGGAGGAACTGGGAATTGGTTTTGTTGCGTATTCTCCGTTGGGCAGGGGATTTATTACGGGCAGTATTAAAAGTCCCGATGATTTTCCTGAAGGAGATTTCCGAAGAAGCATCCCGCGATATCAGGGTGAAAATTTTTATAAAAACATGGAACTGTTGCACCAGATCAATTTACTCGCCGATCAAAAAGGTATTACCCCTTCTCAATTAGCAATTGCGTGGGTCCTTTCAAAAAATGTGGTCGCGATCCCAGGTACTAAACGGGTAAAGTATTTGGAGGAAAACATAGCTGCTGCTAACGTGTTGTTAAGCGCAGAGGATATTCAGCAACTCGAAAATATTGTTCCGCTAGGACTTTCGACGGGTGACCGATATGATGCTGCAATGATGGCTACTGTTGATCAGTAATCGGTGAGAAGTAAAAAGTAAGACGTAAGAGGTAAAAAGTAAATGGTGCGTCGACACTTATTTAATTTGGATATATGAAGACTACGCAAGGTCCACACATCATCAACTCTATAACAGAATTACATCGTGCATTTGGGATGCCTAAACCCCAGCATCCCTTGATTAGCTTTCTGCATCATGCCGATGTAAAAAATATTGATCAGACTCAGTTGAAAAGCGTAGTCATAAATTTTTACCTCATCTCCAATAAAAAAGACTTCAAAGGCAAAATTAAGTATGGGAAGAACTACTATGACTTCGATGAAGGAACAATGACCTTTCTCCGGGACAAGTAATGGGTGTCGAAGATGATGAAAGTCGCGATTGCTCAGGCTGGTCCGTCATGTTTCATCCCGATTTTATCCGGAACTACCCACTCGGGCAGCATATTAAAAACTATGGTTTCTTCTCTTATGAGGTGAATGAAGCGCTGCATCTGTCTGATAAAGAAAACCAGCTGATGGAATCCTTGATCAAGAATATGGAGCAGGAGTATCATTCTTCCATTGACAATTACAGTCAGGATGTAATGGTCTCACATCTTGAACTTTTACTGAACTATTCAAACCGGTTTTACAATCGTCAGTTTATAACGCGTAAGGTTGCGAGCAACGATCTGCTGGCAAAACTGGAAGTGGTGTTGACAGCTTACTTTAAGGAAGATAACGTACAGCAATTGGGATTACCTACGGTTCAATACCTGGCGAATGAATTACATGTATCCCCGAATTATTTAAGCGATGTACTGCGATCGCTGACCGGACAAAACACTCAACAGCACATTCATGCTAAGTTAATCGAGAAAGCAAAGGAAGCCCTAACTACTACATCGTTATCCGTTAGCGAAATAGCTTATCGGTTAGGCTTTGAACATCCACAATCCTTTAGCAAACTTTTCAAAAGCAAAACGAACATTTCACCGCTGGAATTTAGAAATTCTTTTAATTGACAAAAAAAACTACCCAATTATTTGCGTAACTCGAAAGTTACATATTACTTTGTGTAACTTAAAAGTTACTCATTATGCTGAAGCGAGAAATTAATTTAAGGTGGTTTTATCCTTATTCGCCTGAAGAAATCTGGGACTGCATTACGGATCCTGCTATTTTAAAGCAATGGAGCAATCTCCATCGTAACACCGACTTTAAAGCAGAAGTTGGTTTTAAATGGATGGAAGAACAAAAGCCCCGTCGCGGCTGGGATGGCAAAATGTATTTTGAGGTGCTGGAAGTTATTCCTGTTGAAAAATTAAAGTATTCTTTCAAGGGCGGTCCGCGTCCAGGAGAAGTGACTCTGGATACGATCGTAACCTGGAAACTAGTTTCAAAAAATTCCGGAACAGAAGTCCAACTTAGCCATACTGGTTTCCGGGGTCTCAAAGGAATGATGACCAGTTTCATAATGGAGAAAGGATGGGACAAGCATTTTGCGGCAAAATTGTTGAACTACTTAAAACAAAAGAATCATGAACGCATCGCGGTATGATAGTTTTCAGGCAATAGCCGATCCTAATAGACGGGAAATTTTAATGATGCTGTTCAAAGAAAAACGGTCTATCAATTCCATTGCAGACGAATTTAATATTAGTAGGCCAGCCGTATCAAAACATATTAAAGTGCTCTGTGAAACGGGATTCATTACCATTGAAGATAAAGGACGGGAAAGAATGTGTTCTTTGCAGCAGACGGGATTTAACGATGTTCAGGATTGGATTAACTTCTTCGAAAAATACTGGACTATACAGCTCCGGAGCCTTGATACGTTCTTAAAAAAGACCGCTAAGAAAAACAAAAAAGGATAAGCGTTGCGGGTTGATGTAAAAAGCAATAGGCACACCTTTAGTTCGAACATTCGTTCGTCATTCGATATTCGATATTCGACATTCGGCGTTCGATATTTTGTTGTTTTGAGGAATGTCGAATTTCGAATGACGAATGTCGAATTTCGAAAGGAAATGCTGTAACTAATGACTATTTAAGACTGATTCCATATTTCAAGATTTCTACAAAAATACGCCCGGGCGCATTCCGTAAAGAAACCTCCGGGACCCGGAGGTCCGATGGGACCTGCTGTGTTTTGAATAATAGCGACTAGTAGAATTTCCTTCGCACTAAATAAAACGCGCCCTTCGACATTCGTAATTCGACATTCGGCGTTCGACATTTTTTGTTGTTCGATGTTTTCTTGAACATCGAACAAGGAATGAAGGAATGGTCTCAACGTTCAGTTTCCAGAATCATTTTTTTAGTTTTATTGCCTTGGCAAATTAATTAAACAAACACCCTGCGCTTAGCTTACCTTTGCGCTATGCAACCAGATTTGAATGCCATCCACGCCAGTTTTTTAAAGAACCTTTCCATTACAACCCTGAATCCGATGCAGGAGGCAGTTATCGGCAAAGCAGCTTCTTCCAATAACGTGATGTTAATAGCGCCTACAGGTACCGGTAAAACGTTGGCATTTTTGATCGCTGTTTACAACAAGCTAAATCTTGAGGACAAAGGATTGCAGGCCATCGTGGTGGCACCTTCGCGCGAGCTCGCCCTTCAGATCGAACAGGTTTTTAAGAACATGAAAACGCTTTTCAAGGTCACCTGTTGTTATGGCGGACACTCAATCAAAATAGAGCAAGATAGCTTGCGCCATGCACCTGCCGTCGTCATTGCGACGCCCGGAAGACTTGCCGATCACATTGACCGGGACTCATTGGATGTCTCAGGGGTTAAGATCGTCGTGCTGGATGAGTTTGATAAATCCCTGCAGATGGGATTTCATGAGCAATTGAAAATGCTGTTCAAAACACTGAATGGAAAACAGCAACACATTCTTACGTCTGCGACTCACAGCGAAACCTTACCCGACTTCCTACCTTTCCGAAAACCTGAAGTCTTGAATTTTCTACCGGATGCTGCAGACAATGAAAAGCTGCAGGTAAGGCTAGTGCGCACAAAAAGCACCGATAAAGTAGAAACGCTTATGCGTTTAGTTGCAGGGTTCAACCAGGAAGTTTGCCTGGTATTTTGCAATCATCGTGAAACTGTTGAACGGATCAGTACCCTTTTTCGGAATAATGAATTTGAGCATGGTACGTTCCATGGGGCCATGGAGCAGATCGACCGCGAAAAGAATTTGATCAGATTCAGGGGAGGAGCGCATAATGTGTTAATCTCTACCGATCTGGCTGCACGCGGCTTGGATATCCCGGAGATCCGGCATATCGTTCACTACCAACTACCACCGCGGGAAGAAGAATTTATTCACAGGAATGGCCGCACCGCGCGCATGCATGCCCGTGGACAATCCTATCTTATTCTGGCGGACGATGAATCATTACCAACATATCTCGACAAAGATCTCCCGGAAGTATCCCTTCCAAAGGCACTGAAGCTTCCACCTGCTCCACAATATGCCTGTCTCTATATTAGCGCTGGAAAGAAGGACAAGATCAGCAAGGGAGACATCGCTGGATTGTTCATGAAGAAAGCAGAGCTGCAGGGTGATGATATTGGATTGATCACGATTCTCGATTATGCCTCTTATGTATCGGTTAAAAGATCCATGTTGTCTAAGATAAAGAGCGCGCTAAAGGATGAGAAACTCAAAAAAATAAAAGTAAAAATTGAGGTGGCGAATTGACACGTGTTTTCGAATACCAATGTCGAATGTCGAATTTCGAAGCGTACGTTTTATCTCGTGCTGCAGTTGTACTTCGTAGTCTGGGGATTGCTTCGTCAGCACGCGAGGCGCGTGGCTTCCTTACAATGACGGTCAAGAACGGCCTCTGCATAGAGCATAGAAGGTCAATTACATTAAACAACGTGCAAATAAGGCAGGCCGAAACCTCAAACCTGAAACTTCAAACATCGAACTAATATATTAACTGCAATTGCGAATAAAATAATTAATTCTATATTTACTGCAATTACGAATAATATTGCATGCTATGAAGAAAACCAAGCTTGGAGAGTTTGAGGAACTAGTATTGCTCACCGTTGCCGCCTTGCAGGAAGAGGCGTACGGGGTTGAGATCAAGCGGGAATTGGAAGAAAGAATAAGTGAAAAGTTAAGTGTGGGATCAATTCAATCGGCCCTTAAACGGATGGAGGAAAAGGGCTTTTTAACCTCAGAATTTGGAGAAAGCACTCAGAAAAGGGGAGGTAAACGCAAGCGAATTTACACCACTACTTCCTATGCGCATAGGATACTAGCGGAGATGAAAGCTATACGCGCCGGCCTCTGGGATTCCATCCCCAAACTTGCCCATGAGCTTAAGACAATATGACGACGAACCCAATCAGTCCACCGAAATGGCCGCTTAAGTTCTTAAGGTTCTTCGTGAAAAAGGAATACCTGGAAGAAATAGAAGGTGACATGGAAGAAATTTTCTACGACAATGTAGAGCGGTTATCGATTCGTAAGGCTAGGCGAGTTTATACATGGGAAATGCTCAAGTTGTTCAGGCCCATCCTGCTGAAAAATTTACGCCATAGTACATCTTTAAATCATTACCCCATGTTCAAAAACTACTTCAAGACATCGCTCAGAAGTTTGATGAAAAACCCATTAACATCGACCATCAATGTAGTTGGATTATCGGTAGCGATCGGCATATGCCTGGTGGTGTATGCTTTTCTTGAATTTGACCACAGCATAGACCAATTTCATAAAAACAAAAATCAGGTTTACCTCGCCACTTTTTTTGCGAATAGGGATGGGGTGCCTCAACAACACGGCCTGACACCCAGACCGCTTGGAGAAATGCTTAAGGGCGACTTTGCGCAAATAAAAAAGGTATGTAGAGTTGAAGATGGCAATGTTGTCGTGAAATACAAAGACAACCTATTTCATGAAAGAGTACGCTATACCGATGCTGCGTTTTTAGAGATGTTTACATTTCCCCTAAAATGGGGAACAGCAAGTTCCTTGTCAGACTTAAACAGCGTCATCCTCAGCGAAGAAATGTCCATCAAGTATTTTGGTGAAGACAATCCCATTGGCAGGGACATACTCATAATTTTTGGTGACAGTATTAGCAAGTCTTTTTCAATCACCGGGGTGGCAAAAACATTTCCAAAGGCGCGTGCCGTTGAGTTCAATTTTCTCATCAATTTTCAGAACATTCGCGTATCTAACCCGGCCTATAACTTTAATGATTGGAGTGCCTTTTTAAATGCTACGCTGATACAGGTAGACAATCCTTCGGATGTTGAGGCGATTGAGCGAGGAATGGATAAATATAGAATCTTACAAAACAAAGTGGAGAAGGATTGGGCCATCGCTTCTTTTTCGCTGGAATCATTAGCCACATTACATGAAAAATCGGCGAACATAAAAGACGATATTTCACATGACGATAACGTCGAAGGACGCATCGGAATGCCCATTATCGCCATCTTTATGCTTGCTCTGGCATGTTTCAATTACATCAATATTGCCATTGTATCAGCGGCTAAAAGACTGAAAGAAATTGGGGTACGAAAAGTGATAGGCGCCAATAGGGGGAGGGTTATCGTGCAATTTTTGACCGAAAATATCGTCGTTACTTTCTTTGCGTTGATCATTGGATGTATTCTTGGGGTAGCCGTTTTTATTCCCTGGTTCGTTCAGTTTAGTGGATGGAACCTTGAACTGAGACTATTGGATCAAAATCTCTGGATATTTCTCTTCCTTCTCTTACTTTTTACCGGTATAGCATCTGGCATTTATCCGGCTTTTTATATCTCAAAATTTGACGCTGTAAAAATATTTAAGGGTTCATTGCAATTCGGAAAGAAAAACCCGCTGACTAAACTATTTCTGGGCGTGCAATTGGTTTTGGCATTCATTACAATTACAGCAAGTGTCGTGTTTACCCAAAATGCCAGCTACCAGAATAGCCGAAGTTGGGGTTACAATCAAAAAGATGCTCTGTACGTTCGTGTGCATGAGCGGTCCGCTTTTGAAAAATTGCAGGCCTCGATGAGCCGGGAACCAAATGTTCTTTTACTTTCTGGATCGAAGGACCACCTTGGACAAATTACTTCTACGACGGTAGTCCATATACCCCCTAACCGCCAATATGAGGTGGATCAATTATCCGTTGATGTAAATTATTTTGAAACGATGGGACTACAATTGGTAGAAGGCCGGGGTTTTAAAAAGCATGCTGAAAGTGATAAACAAGCCGTGGTGGTGAATGAACTTTTAGTTAAAAATTTAAACCTGACTGAGCCTATCGGACAATTATTTGAAATTGACAGCGTGAAGTATCAGGTGGTGGGTGTCCTAAAGGATTTTCATACCCGGGATTTTTTCCATAAAGTGGTGCCAACAATTTTTAAGGTAGCCAAAGAGGAAGAGTACCGCTATTTGTCTTTGCGTGTTAGCGCTGATGCTGAATTAGAAACCTACAAGAAATTGCAAACTCAATGGGCAAAACTGTATCCTGAAATTCCATTTCAGGGCGGTCATCAGGAAGATGTGTGGAGTAATTATTTCTATAGCGTGGGTAGGTCGGAAATATTCAACAACGTACTCGCTACCATTGCAGTATTGTTGGCGAGCCTCGGGTTATATGGTTTAGTCACGCTAAATGTATCCGGCAGAGTCAAAGAATTTAGTATTCGAAAGACGTTGGGAGCGGGATTGAAAAATATCGCGTCCATTATTATTAAGCAATATGTTTTGCTTACGGCGGTGGCGATGATCATCGGTGCTCCTATCAGTTATTTATTTACGAAGGCTTATTTGGATATGCTCTTTGCCTACTCAATGCCCATGGGTTATTCAGGAGTGGCTATTGCCGTGGTCATTCTGATCTTTGTTTTGCTGGCCGTAGTTTCCACGCAGGTCAGAAAGGTGTCAAAATCGAATCCAGTGGATGGACTAAAAGTAGAGTAGTAAAATCTGTTTAGAAGGAAGAAAAAATAGAATGATCGAATATTCAAAACGCGTTGTCGTACAGCTCGTTTTAAAAACTGCGCTTGATCTAGAAAAAAAATGAATCACCCTAATAATGCCAGCCCACCCAAGTGGCCTCTGAAGCTCTTAAGGTTCTTTTTGAAAAAGGAATACCTGGAAGAAATCGAAGGCGACATGGAAGAGCTTTTCTCGGACAACGTAGAACGGATGTCGATTCGTAAGGCCAGGTGGATTTATACCTGGGAAATGCTCAGGTTATTGCGACCGGTACTGTTGAAAAATTTAACCTCAAATCCATCTTTAAATCACTACCCCATGTTCAAAAACTACTTCAAAGTTTCGATTCGAGGATTGATGAAAACTCCCCTGAGTTCATTTATCAACATCGTTGGTTTGTCCATGGCAATTGGTTTTTGCCTTTTTGCATATTCTTTTTCCCAATGGGTCTATCGTACCGACCAATTTCATAAGAATAAGAACGAGGTATACCTTGCTACCTTTCTGGCAGACAGGGACGGCACTTTACAACAGCATGGAAAAACTCCAAGGCCCCTTGGAGAAATGCTAAGAGAAGACTTTGCGAACATCAAAAAAGTATGTCGAATTGAAGACAGAAATGTGGTGTTGAAATATAAAGACAACGTATTTCACGAATCGGTGCGGCATACTGATCCTGAATTCCTGGAGATGTTTACGTTTCCATTGAAGTGGGGGACCTCCAATTCATTAACTGACTTGAATAGCATTATCTTAAGCGAAGAAATGTCCGTTAAGTATTTTGGAGAAGAGAATCCGATCGGTCTAGATATCCTGATGAAATTTGACGAGAAAAGGAGTAAGGCTTTTAAGATCACGGGTGTGGCGAAATCCTTTCCAAAATCTCATACGATTGACTTTAGTTTCCTAATCAATTTTGAAAACCTGACAATATCGGAGCCTCACTACGACTTCACTGACTGGAGTGCTTTTGTGAATGCCACCTTAATTCAAGTAAGCAACCCATCTGATCTTAAGGCGGTTGATAAAGGGATGGAGAAATATAGAATTTTGCAAAATGAAGCAGTGCAAAAAGATTGGGCTATTTCTTCTTTTATTTTCGAGCCAATAGCAACATTGCATAAAAGATCTGAGGAGATCAAAGATGACATTTCATGGAGCACCAGGGCCAACGATGAGACCATTAAATATTTAGTCATTATTGCCCTGTTGTTACTGGCCCTGGCTTGTTTCAACTACATTAATATAGCGATCGTTTCAGCTGCTAAAAGACTGAAGGAAATTGGCATACGAAAAACAATAGGTGCTACCAGGCTGGTTGTTATCGTTCAATTTCTAACGGAAAACGTAGTGGTCACTTTCTTTGCGCTTATTCTGGGAGTTATTTTGGGAGTAGCCATCTTTATTCCAGGGTTTGAACAAATGTGGCTTTTCAGCATGGGGTTCTCGCTTACGGATACAACCGTTTGGCTGTATCTCACTGCAATCTTGCTATCAACCGGCGTAGCTGCGGGCATTTATCCTGCGTTTTATATTTCAAAATTTGAAGTAGTAAACATAATTAAAGGGTCCGTGAAGTTCGGTAAGAAAAATCCGCTGACTAAACTTTTTTTGGGTATTCAATTGATAATCGCCTGCATCCTTATTACAAGCGCAGTCATGTTCACACAAAATAGCGCATATCTGTCTAAACGCAGCTGGGGATATAATCAGGAAGCAGTACTATACGTAAATATACCAGACCTTGCTTCGTTTGAACAATTGAATGCAGCCCTCGCTAAAAACCCCAATGTCTTATCCATGTCAGGATCTAGCCACCATCTTGGTAAAAGCTTTACCTCGACCGTTGTTCATATGCCAGATCGTCAATATGAAGTCGATCAATTATCAATAGATGCAAATTATTTTGAAACGATGGGACTAAAGCTTCAACAGGGTCGTCTCTTTAAAGACCACTATGCAAGCGACCATGAGACGATCGTTGTGAATGAACAATTCATTCAAAATATTGCATTGGAGAATCCCATAGACAAAATTCTCAAAATCGACAGTGTTCAATATTCTATTATAGGTGTAGTCCGCGATTTCCATAATACTAGTTTTGGCAACAGCGTGCGTCCAACCATCTTTAAAGTGGCAAGTCGGGACGACTATCGCTTTTTGTCAATGAAAGTGAGAAGTGGAGCAGAAAAACAAACTTACAAAGCTGTGCAAGATCAATGGGCGGAGCTTTTTCCTGAAACACCTTTCCAGGGTGGTTTTCAAGAAGATGTTTGGGTTAACTATTTCAAAGGAATAAGTATTGCCGCTACATTTTGGAAGGTAATTGCTTTCATGGCTGTGGTCTTGGCAAGTTTGGGATTGTATGGCTTAGTAACGATCAATGTGGAGGGCAGGACTAAAGAATTTAGTATTAGAAAGGTTTTAGGTGCGGGAATAAAAGATCTCGCAGCGAACATCACACAGCAATACGCGATCTTGTTTGCGATCGCGTTGATCCTTGGAGCTCCCGTGAGTTACATATTAATATCGGGTCTGATCGAAAGCGCGTATACCTATCATATGCCTATTACTTTTTCAGGTGTTGCCATTGCCGTGGCGATTTTGATGGTCGTTCTATTAACAACAATTTCTATTCAATTCCGAAAGGTACTAAAATCCAATCCGGTGAATGGACTCAAGGTGGATTAGCGCAAATCTCCTTCTGTAGATCCAGCGTAAAATGCTGGCGATTTTCGAAGAATCTTTCCAGTAAGCCGCTATTAATAACGTCTCCTTACGGCCATCTCCTCAGGTCTAGGCTGGACGTTGTGCTATCGTTTGCACAATTTGTGGCTCGCATCGTTAGGATGTCAATTTTAATAGTAAATTAAAGTCCGAATAGGGCAGCGTGAGGGGCGGACAAAGCGGGGACAGACGAGAAACTCTTGTTCGGAGTACTTTAAACCAACAACCTCTACTATCATGGATTCGATTTTTATCGTTCTCACGGGAATCGCCGTCGTGTTGTTCAGTATCATTGTTCTGAGATTCCATGCGTTGATATCTCTTTTGTTAGCCGCATTCGTAACGGGAATTCTTACCTCGCAGAGCCAGCTTTATGAATTTGCCATTAACGCAAACATGAGCGAAGAAGCTGCAAAAACCTTTATTAATCGATCGATCGGGTCACGCCTTGCTGTTGCTTTTGGAAACACAACAGGTAACGTTGGTATCATGATCGCCTTTGCATCTATTATCGGCACCGCCCTTATGAAGAGCGGCGCTGCCGAACGCATCATCCGGAGTTTATTAAATGCTGTGGGAAAGAAAAATACCTCGCTGGCATTCCTTACCAGCAGTTTTACGCTCGGCATCCCCATTTTTTTTGACACGGTTTTCTACCTCCTAATTCCGCTGGTGAAATCAATCAGCGTAAGAGATCCTAAAAAGTATAGTCTTTATCTGATGTGCGCCATTGCCGGAGGTGTTATGTCACACTCGTTAGTGCCGCCAACGCCGGGACCTTTGTTTGTAGCCAAAGAGTTAGGTGTTGATATTGGTGTCATGATCGTGGTAGGCATTATCATTGGATCTCTAACGTCGTTATGTGGCTATATTTATGCAGTTTGGGCAAACAAGAAATGGGATTTACCTATGCGGGATACGCCTGATATCTCCATAGAAGAGCTGAAAAAAAACGCAGCTATTGAACAAGGTAATTTGCCAGGCCTATGGCTTTCGCTACTTCCCGTTATTCTGCCTCTTACTCTTATTGCTGGCAATACGATCATCGGGATGATTGTGGATGCTAAGCCCAATCCCAGCAGCCTATTGCTATCGTTTGTAGCTCTTTTCGACGTTATCGGAGATGCAAATGTTGCTTTGTTTATATCTGCCTTCGTCTCCATGTATCTTTTGTGGAGCAGGTTAAAAAACGTCAAGCAGTTCGAAAAAAATATTTCAGAGGCGCTGATGAGTGCAGGAATGATCATTCTCATTACGTCATCGGGTGGTGCTTTTGGACAAATGCTTCAGCAAACTAACATTGGCGAAGATATTGGAAACCTCGCACAGGCTTACAAATCAGCAATTCTGCCACTTGCTTTTCTGATTTCCGTTGTTGTACGAACGGCACAAGGTTCCGCGACCGTAGCGATGGTCACGGCGATTGGTGTCACCAGTGGTCTCGGCGGAGCCGAAGGGTTTGGCTTTCATCCCGTTTATTTAGCCATTGCGATCGGCTGTGGCTCAAAAATATTCCCATGGATGAACGACAGCGCTTTTTGGGTCATCACAAAAATGTCGGGAATGGAAGAAAAAGAAACGATCCGCTTTTTCTCTTATTTACTTACCGTGATGGGCCTTGCAGGATTGGTCATTGTTATGATAGCATCGAGTGTGTTTCCGCTGATATAAAAATGAATAAGCTGAAAAATTCTATTATTCGAATCACATCCCAAGATAACATTGGCATCGTTACGGATCCGAACGGCCTGGAAAAAGGTACGGTAGTTTTAGAAACCGTTACAGCAAAGCAGTTTATTCCGATGGGACATAAAATTGCATTGGTGCGCATCGTCCAGGGCGATACGGTCATCCGATATGGACAACCGATCGGTTACGCAACCCAGGACATCCAGCCGGGCGAATGGCTTAATGAAAAAAATATTTCTTTACCCAAGCCACCCGAGCTGGCTGAAATCTCTTATAGCGCTCATACTCCACCGTCCGTGGTACCACTAAATGGCTATACGTTTAAAGGCTATAAGAATGCCGACGGAGGCGCCGGCACTAAAAATGTTCTTGGCATTACTACCAGCGTCCAGTGTGTGGCTGGAATGACAAACTATATTGTTACTAAAATAAAAAATGAACTATTGCCACGTTATCCGAATGTAGATGACGTTGTTGCTTTCAATCATAGCTATGGCTGCGGCATTGCGATGGATGCTCCCGGTGCTATTGTACCCATCCGAACTATCCGGAATATTGCACAAAATCCGAATTTTGGCGGGGAAATAATGATCATCGGATTGGGTTGTGAGAAGCTTCGACCCGAAAGACTTTTACCCAATCAGCAAGACGCCGGTGAAAATTCAATTCTTTATTTACAAGACGAAGCTTTCGAAGGATTTGGAGAAATGGTTGGCGCCATCATGCAGCTGGCTGATAAACATCTAAAAAAACTCAATCGTCGTCAGCGGGAAACATGTCCTGCTTCCGATTTAGTCGTGGGCATGCAATGCGGCGGAAGTGACGCATTTTCAGGATTAACCGGTAATCCGGCTGCCGGTTTTGCGGCTGATTTGATTGTCAGGGCGGGAGGGACCGTCATGTTTTCTGAAGTAACTGAAGTTAGAGACGCTATTCATTTGCTCATCCCTCGCGCCATCGATGATACTGTCGCACAAGCGCTCAAAAGAGAAATGCAATGGTATGACGATTATCTCGCCTTAGGCAGTGTCGACAGACGCTCAAACACAACGCCTGGTAATACGAAAGGTGGTATTAGCAACATCGTGGAGAAAGCATTGGGTTCGATAGTCAAATCAGGTACGAGCCCAATCGTGGATGTGATTTCTCACGGCGAAAAAATCAGACGCAAGGGATTGAATTTTGTGGCCACACCTGCCAGCGATTTTGTATGCGGTACGTTGCAATTAGCAGCGGGTATGAATGTTCACGTTTTTATAACCGGCCGCGGTACACCTTACGGATTGAAAGAAGTCCCCGTTATTAAAGTTAGTTCAAACTCAAAATTGAGTAACCGGTGGCATGACCTCATCGATTTTGATGCAGGGCCTATTGCTTTCGGAGAAAAAACGATCGAACAAATGGGGTGGGATCTTTTCAATCTGATTTTGGAGGTGGCCAGCGGGACTAAAAAAGTAGCCAGCGATAAACTCGGGCTTTATAATGACCTGGTACTTTTTAATCCAGGGCCTCTAACTTAATAATCTTTATCTACCAACATTTAAAAAATGGCAATCCCATGCTGAGTATTACCCAGATAAGAGCATCCCTCGACAACGGTTTGCTTTCATTTCCGATAACTGATTTCGACAACCGCGGAGAATTTGATAAAAACAGCTATGCCGAAAGGTTAGAATGGTTCGTCAGTCACCCTATTTCGTCCATTTTCGTAGCCGGGGGTACAGGGGAATTCTTTTCCTTGTCAAAAGAAGAATACAAACAAATAGTGGAAACAGCTACCCATACCGTGAGAGAAAGAATACCTGTGATCTCCAGTGTGGGGAGAAGTATTTCCGATGCCATCGAACATGTAAAAATTGCTGAACAAGCTGGCATAGATGCACTGCTGCTATTTCCTCCTTACCTCACCGAATGTCCTCAGGAGGGAGTATATGATTATGCCAAAACCATTATCGATAGTACGAGGCTTCCCGTGATCTATTACAACCGGGGGAACGGAGTTCTCACAACTCCTTTTATCTTAAAATTGGCGGCAAACTGTGAGAATTTTATCGGGTTAAAAGATGGCACCGGCAACATCCAGGATCTAAATGACATCATCAGAACAGTTGGTGATCGATTATGCTATATCGGTGGTGTACCCACTGCGGAAATCATTGCAGAAGCTTATTTATCGATCGGTGTGAATACCTATTCATCGGCAGCTTTCAATTTTGTGCCAGAGCTTGCCTTGCAATTTTATGAGAGTCTTCGGGCGGGAGATAAAGAAGATGTATCGAAGATACTGAACTTGTTTTACATCCCGCTGGTTCGCCTGCGGGGAAAGAAAAATGGCTATGCAGTCAGCTTGATAAAAGCAGGAGCAAAAATTATTGGCAGAAGCGGGGGTAACGTGCGCCCGCCTTTAACAATGCCTACACCGGAAGAGATAACGCAATTAGAAAACATTATCAAAGACGCGCAGGCTGGAATCCTGTAGATACATAACAGGTCTTATACAGGATAACGTGCGGGACTCAACGTCATTAGGCGCAATCAGCCCCTCACAATGGCGTATTTACACAGTCTCATAGAACCCGACAGCCTGTAAGTTTGTAAAGTGATGCGCAAGTCAGAAAATTCTGAAATTGCCAAACCCTAACTGTATTAAGGACGTTGCCAATTGAATACGATGAATCCAAACGTCACAAAAGCACAAAAGCTGGTGGAGGACTGGGCTAAAAGCTATTCGTAGCTGCGACTAGTTAGGTAGCCATGTTTGATATGCCCATACCGTTTCAATTGGAAGAACGTGACCTTCGAAATTCGTCATTCGAAATTCGACGTTCGACATTGGTATTAGAACAAAACGAATTTGAATGTCGAGCGATCTACATTATTGAATAAAGATAAAGCCGTTAACATGATAGAGAATAAAACAGAAGACTCCACCGTCGAAGTAGTAGCTCCTTCGTTGCCAGTCCGTTCGGTATGGCAGGCACTCAAGGATGCGATCCGTGGCACGGAAGCGGACTATACAAAGATCGATCTTAAAAGAGCGATCTTTCTGTTGGCGGTACCTATGATTCTGGAGTTGGTCATGGAATCCACCTTTGCGGTCGTAGATATATACTTTGTTGGAAAATTAGGCGCATCTGCTGTTGCTACGGTTGGACTTACTGAAACTTATTTATACTTATTGTATTCCCTGGCCATGGGGTTAGCAATGGCGGTAACAGCCATCATTGCCAGAAGGATCGGCGAACAGAAAAGAGAGGACGCAGGGACGGCCGCTATTCAAGCCATTTTTCTCGGCTTATTATGTTCCGTCCCCTTTGCTATTGCCGGTATTTTCTTTGCCAAAGATCTGCTATCCGTAATGGGTGCTGATGCGTGGAGCATTGAGCATGGTTATCGCTATACGCAGTGGATGCTGGGGGGAAATGTTGTGATTGTTTTACTGTTCGTCATCAACGCTATCTATCGAGGTGCAGGCGATGCGGCTATAGCCATGCGCGTTCTGTGGATTGCTAACATCATAAACATCGTATTGGATCCGATCCTGATTTTCGGATGGGGGCCGATTCCGGCCATGGGGATAGAGGGAGCCGCTGTTGCAACCACTATCGGTCGTGCGACTGGTGTGGGTATACAGCTATGGACAATCTTCAAAGGCGGTAAACACATTCAGATTAGATCTTCACAACTCTTCTGGGATGGAAAGACCATTTTGAATATTGTGCGCACTTCGTTGGGCGGTGTAGGACAAATGATCGTAGCCATGACGTCGTGGATCTTTTTAATGCGCATCCTGTCGAATGTAGGTAGTGAAGCCGTTGCTGGAGCGACAATCGCCTTGCGGGTTATGATGTTTACCATGATGCCGGCCTGGGGGTTATCCAATGCGGCAGCCACTCTGGTGGGGCAAAATCTGGGAGCAGGGAATCCAGACCGCGCAGAGTCATCCGTATGGAAGATCGGCTTCTACAACATGATCTTTTTGGTAGCAGTTTCCGTCGTTTACTTCTCTTTTAACGAAGAGCTTATGGGTATTTTTACCAAAGACGCAAATGTCATTGCTATTGGCGCTGAGTGGCTTCAGATACTATCATATTCCTTTTTCGTGTACGGTTGGTGGATGGTGTCAGTTCAGGCTTTCAACGGCGCAGGCGATACTGGTACTCCCACTAAAATCAACTTGGTCTTTTTCTGGTTGATTCAGATACCGTTGTCCTACCTTTTAGCCATTCACCTTGGCTGGCAACACTCAGGTGTATTTTGGGGAGTGTTTATTTCGGAGACTTCCGTGGGACTATTTACCTTATGGTTATTTTCAAGAGGAAAATGGAAGACAATGAAGGTGTAGTTTGTTAACTGAAACCTTAAAAATAGGCTACTGAGCTGCACAGCAATTTTTTTGAACGTTACAGCAAATTTCAGAATGGATAGTTTACCTACTTTAGTGTGAAAATTTCTATCACTTAATCCATTTTACTATGAAAAAAAGATATCTGTTTTTTTGCCTGCTGATATTCTTTCTGTCAACAGGCTTTAGGACTGGCTTTGAGCCTCTGCGAACTATTTCAAGTCCTGGAAGCAAGCTGCTGTCCGATTGGATCTCCTTACACCTTAACTTGGTACGGAACACAAAAGGCCTTAGCCAAGGGCAGTTGTTCCGGCATTTTACCTATACCAGTATTGGCCTCTATGAATCCGTTGTTCACGGTGACAAAAATTATATGGCCCTTTCCGGGCAACTGCAAGGGCTTGAATCTTCACCCGTTCCTGTATTTGAAAAAAAGACTTGCTGGCAAGCGAGCGCAAATACTTCTATGGCGGCCATGCTCAGGACTTTTTACAATTCAGTCCCATCCAATGTTCAAAAGATAGACTCGCTCGAACGTTATCATGCGTCGGTGTTTGCCAAGGAAGGTTTTACCGCCGAAAATATTAAAACTGCATCAGAGTATGGTGCTACCGTTGCCGCAAAAATTTTAGAGTGGGCGAAAAACGATGGTTCGTCAAAAACGCATCCTTCTTACGAAGTACCTAAGGGTGACGGGTTATGGGAGCCAACTCCTCCCGGTTTTTCTGCACCGGCCGCTCCATACGCTTTCCACAACAGAACCTGTGTTAAAAACAGCACGGCCAATACGTTGCCGCCACCACCCGCGAAATTTTCTGCCGAGGTAAACTCACCCTTTTATGTCATGGTAAATGAAGTCTATACTGCTTCACAGAACTTATCGGACGAACATCGGGCTATTGCGCTTTTTTGGGACGATTTTCCTGACGGACGATACTACGGCGCTGCAGGCCATTGGGCTTCCATTTTCCGTCAAGTTGTATTGTTAAAACAATTATCGTTAGTGGAAGCAAGCGAAGCCTATGCTGCTATGAATATGGCGATGATGGATGCATTCAACGGCTGCTGGAAAGCAAAATATACCTATAATGTTCTACGGCCTGTTACTTACGTTCAAAAGTATATGGACCATCCGGAATGGAAGCCCCTCATTGCGACACCTGCTCATCCCGAATATCCAGCAGCCCACGCATCGATGTCTATGGCCGCTGCTACCGCCTTGACAAATGTTTTGGGAAACAACATTGCCTTTACAGATCATAGTTACGATGACTTGGGATTTGCTCCCCGTAGCTTTAAGAATTTTAATGACGCGGGTAAAGAGGCCGGACTTTCACGTCTTTATGGCGGAATACACTACAAACCCTCCATTGAAGCTGGATATGCACTGGGATCAAAAACTGCAACCAACGTATTGAATGGAATACATTTTAAAAAGAAGAAACAGATTTAAAAGAATTATAAAATAGCGATTTAATGCAAGGATGTTCCATTCGACAGTTCGAATGGAACATTTATTTTTAGGTGATCCGAAGGGCCATAATCCGCTACTATATTGAATCCGTTGATAGAGGAATCGAAAGAGGAGGCATCCAACAGAAGTCAGCAAGGGAAAGAAGGCTATTAGGTATTGCGTGATGAATGTAGTTAAAAATTTCTCTTGGGATTAGGCATTGCATATGGCAGAATTAACTGGTCTCAAAACGCTAGCTTAAGCTATGCACTTTAGTGCAAGGCTTTA